>JALOLW010000055.1 GCA_025455795.1 Spirosomataceae bacterium | reverse complement strand
GTTCTACTTTAGCAGTTGCTTGATCTTGTGGCTGAGCTCCTTCAGAACCTGCCTGGACTCGAGAACCGCCTCGCTATTTCTGTATCCGTCCCCGAACCCAAAGATCTGGCCTATTTTGGACCTATCCAACAAATCCGACTGGTAGATATACAGCTTGAGATCCTCTATCTGCGTCTAGTATGTAGCGATAACTTCCATCAGCTCCTTGCAGTTTTGAATTATCGCCCCCCCAAATAATCCCATGAAGTCTTTTTGTTCCCAAATAACTCATGTAAGCATCTCGCACGTTTACTTGGCGGCGTGTTCCATTGGGTATGCTCATCAGCCCCGTAGGATTGTTGCTGCATACATCACCCAAAATCCAAAACCGTAGCGAGTCGGTCGTATTGTTGGGCATAGAGTAATAGTAGTACTCACTGCCACTAACCAATTCGTAGTCAGTCGAACTACAGGTATAACCAACTGAGTAGTAATACTTGGTATTGGGGGTAAGCCCCGTCAGCGTTACAATGTGCGTGGTATCCACGCTACTCACAAAAGCCGTTTCGTTGAGATTCCCAACGCTTGTTCCGTACTTTACTTTGCTGTTGGTCGCGGTGCTGGTTTTCCAACGAACTACAACCGACGTGGGTGTACCAATCATCAAGTATGGTTGCCGGCCCAAAGTCGTCGAGCAGGAACTTACAGCGGGTTCGATAGAAAGGTCAAAATACCTATCTACACTACTTCCAAATTGGTGTACTTCGGCAGCGACAACGTTGGTACCTGTGATCAAATCGGCGGGGACATATACCGTGGTATCTTTGTAGATGGAGTCGTTGGCTGGGGCTATAATTGCCGCCATAAGCGAATCTATTGTGCCAGCAGGCATATTGAGCCTGAATACTTCGCGCCCATTGAGATAGACCACCATGCCGTCGTCTGCCCATGCTTTGATGCGATAGCCTGCGTGACTTGGGGCATTGGTGATGTTGAAAGACTTTCTAAAATATTGTGTTTTAGGCGTATTAGTGCCTGTTCTGCCCGAGCCTTGGGGCCATAGCCACTTACCGATGGTATGCGTGGGCGCACCATCGTCATAGCCCAATGTACCCGTGCCACTACTCCAGGCGGCGTCGTTGTAAGTAGTATTTTTCCATGAACCATTGCCAATGGCGACCACATCTTGGTAGGAATTACGGTATTTCCAACCTGAGGATTTGAAGGCGACGGGCCATTCGGAGGAGTTTCCCACATCAATACCCTCCATAAAAAGGTCAAAATACCGGTCTGAACTACTATTGGAAGACTGGTGGACTTCTACCGCAATCGTATTGGCTCCCATGAGCAGGTCACCAGGGAGATTAATGGTAGTTTGGCCATAAATAGAGTCATTGGGGGCTGTTGCCGACGAGAGTGTGAGAGAATCAACTGCCCCAGCAGGCATGTTCAGCCTCAAAATCTCTTTATTGTTGAGATAGACGATAAGTCCGTCATCACACCAAGTTTTGATGGTATAGCCCGTAAATAAGTTGGGGCCTGACACATTGAATGATTTTCGAAAATAATGCGTTCGGGGCAGCGGAGTGGAGGTGTGAGAACCAGCGGTACGAAGCCACTTGTTGATAAGGGGTTTTTGAGGGTTTGAGGGAAGATCCTCGTACGCAAGAGGGGCTTGACCATTGCTCCAAGAAGCGTCATTGTAGGCGTTGGTTTTCCAAGAACCGTTTCCAAATGCAGTTGGGTCTTGGTGGGCTTCTCGATATTTCCAATCAGAAGACTTGAAGGCAATAAATGTTGTTTGACCAAACGTAGAGGATACGCCCAGCATTACGGTAAGAACCGCAAAAAGGAGAGGAAGTGTTACATTTTTCATATTGAGCATCTAATTTAGATGTTTGGTAATAGATACCCAAAATTAAGTAAAAATACTTATATTTTTTATGATAAATGTCAGAAAAAATATAAATAAAAATCAATCCTGTGCAAAAACCTTTTCTCCCATAATATATGTTCTAATTACTTTTACTTCTCTCAACTCCCCTGCAGAGGTAGTCATTAAGTCTTTTTGGAGAATGATAAAATCGGCCTCTTTGCCTATTTCGATGCTACCGAGGCGGTTTTCTTCAAAATTGCCGTAAGCCGCCCAGAGCGTCATACCGCGCAATGCCTGCTCGCGTGTGAGGGCGTTTTCGACCTGATAGCCACCCTGCGGCCACCCTTTGGCGTCTTGCCGAAATACTGCTGAGTGAAACGTATAAAACGGCGATACTGCTTCCACAGGGAAATCCGTACCGAGGGTAATCTTGTTGTTTTGGAGCATCAAATCTTTGAAAGCATAGCCGTGTTTCTCCCGATTTTTGCCGAGCCTATCGCCCGCCCAGTACATATCAGAAGTCGCGTGCGTGGGTTGGGCAGAGGGCAGGATGCTGTATTTACCAAAGGTGGGGATGTCGGCAGGATTGACGATTTGGGCGTGTTCGATGCGCCAACGGCGGTTGTTGGGGCCTTTGAGGTATTTGGCGTAAAGGTTGAGCATGAGACGATTGGCCGAGTCGCCGATGCAGTGGGTATTGGCCTGAAAATCGCTTTGGGCGAGTTGAGCGATGTAATTTTCGAGTTCTTTGGGGCTAAAAAGCAAAAAACCAGTGGTTTCGGGGGCATCGGTGTAGGGTTGCAACAAGCACGCCCCGCGCGAGCCGAGCGCGCCGTCGGCGTAGATTTTGAACGAGCGCACGTTGAGGCGGTCGGTTTGATAGACGCCGCGTTTGAGCATTTTGTCAATGTTTTCTTGACTGATGCTCACCATGGGGTAAAGGCGGATTTTCAAAACACCCTTTTGCTGCAAAGAATCTATCAAATCAATCACCTCAGGCGCGAGGCCCGCGTCGCCTACGTTGGTGAGTCCAAACGACAAACATAATGCTTGTGCTTTGAGCAATTTTTGGGTGATGTCGGCGTGAGTAGGGGTAGGATTGAGAGCGCGTACCAACTGCTGCGCTCGGTCCACGAGTACCCCTGACGGTTGCCCGTTTTTTACTATCACCAATCCCCCTTCGGTTTTGGTTTCGGCGGTGATTTTGGCCAATTGCAACGCCTTAGAATTGACCCAACTCGCGTGTCCATCTATGCGTGTGAGATAGACGGGGTTGTTGGGAAAAGCCTTGTCGAGCATTTCTTTGGTCGGAAACTCTTTGATGGCCCAATCGTTTTGGTCCCAGCCACGCCCGATAATCCACACTTGGTCGGGGTGAGCCGCTTGCCACGCTTTGAGTTTTTCAACAATCTGCTGGGGAGAGGTCGTTTCTACCAAATCGGCTTGGTCGAGCATTTGGCCGAGTCCGTAGAAGTGGGCGTGGGCATCGTAAAGCCCTGGATAGATAGCCTTGCCCTCGGCATTGAGCAGCGAATCAGACTGGTACTGTCCAAATACCGAAGCCGAATCGCCAACGGCAACGAACTTGCCATCTTTGACCGCAAAAGCAGTAGCCTTGCTGAAAGTGCTGTCCACGGTATAGACGTTGGCGTTATAGACAATCAAATCGGCTTTTTGAGTAGAACAAGCCGCAAAGAGCAAGACAATGCCCAGCAGGAGGAAGAGTTTGGAGCGCATTTGAACAAAATATATTGAAACAACAGGATAAAGTTATTGTAAATAATCGGAATTAGTAATTATTATCAGTCTTTTATGAATACTACTGATTCGGTAGGCTGTATCAAGTAAAATTGTGAAGAACCGAAGTCGCTTTGCCAACGAATTTAAAATAGGTATCACAAATCTTGGCCTGGTACTGGCAAAGGTAGAAATGTTTTCTTTATGCTGTGCAAAAGCCCTACTTTTGAAATATTGCATTTGATTTTTGGCGTTTTTTTTCAACTTTTGTGCAAAACAATGCTACCGATGCAATTTAAATTCTTTTGTCCAAAGTGGGGTTTGGAAAACCTGTCGTTTGAAGAAGCTGCCAAGAAAGTCAAAGCCGTGGATTATGATGGTATGGAAATCGCAGCCGCGCCCGCACAATCTGCCGAGGCTATCAAGGTAATGCGCGACCACGGTCTCGAAACGATTTTAATGGCGTTTGGCGGGGGTAATAAGTTTCCCGAACACAAGACTCAGTTCAAAAAGGATTTGGAAACCATCGCGGCGGCCAAGCCGCTGTTTATCAATTCCCACACGGGCCGCGACTACTTCTCGCACGAGCAAAACGCCGAACTTATCGAAGTGGCGATGGGCGTAGAAAAAGCCAGCGGTGTGAAGATTCTGCACGAAACCCACCGTGGACGATTTACGTACAGCGCGCCCGCTACCCAGCATTATTTTGTAACTTTCCCCAACCTCCGCCTCACGGCAGACTTTTCGCATTGGGTCAATGTATCGGAATCGCTACTCGACGACCAATCTGAAAACATGGAGCGGGCTATTCGTCACTCCGACCACATCCATTGCCGGGTGGGCCATCCCGAAGGCCCCCAAGTCAATGACCCTCGCGCACCCGAGTGGAAATACTGCTTAGACGCTCATCTGGCTTGGTGGGACAAAATCGTAGCACTCCACCAACAACAAGGCAAACAAACTGTGACCATTACGGCGGAGTTTGGCCCTGCCCCCGGCTACCTACCTACACTTCCTTACACCAATCTCCCCGTGGCAAGTCAGTGGGACGTCAACGTTTTTATGAAAGACCTGCTCAAAACACGCTACGCAAAAAAATAAATAAACCCGTTTGGAATATTCAGGAATTGGCACGTCCTTTGCATTAAAATACTAAACCAATAGAATATATTTACTAAAATTCTATCGTGTCGGTAGATTTGTAGAGTAAACGAAAGATTAAAATAGGTACAAATTTAAAATATAAATTCGATAGAATATAATTGTTATGTCAATCCATTTTTCACCCAACGTTAGTGAGGCCGCGCGCCGCGATATTTTAGACCTTGACAATAAAATCAAGGGATTTCAGTCGGGAGAAGCCTCTGAGGAAGCTTTTCGGAAGTTTCGATTGGCGCGAGGCGTGTACGGACAGCGGCAAGCAGGCGTGCAGATGATTCGTATTAAGTTACCTTACGGGCGTGTCACTGCCGACCAACTGGTACGCATCGCCGATTGCTCGGACAAATACGCTACGGGCAACCTCCACGCCACTACGCGCCAAGATATTCAGTTGCACTTTGTCAAATTGGCCGATTCGCCTGCGCTTTGGAGCGAACTGGAAGACGCGGGCATCACACTCCGCGAAGCTTGTGGCAATACCGTCAGAAACGTAACCGCCTCAGCAAGAGCGGGTATTGACCCCGAAGAGCCTTTTGACGTAACTCCCCACGCCCACGCGATTTTTGAGTATTTTCTCCGAAATCCTATCTGTCAAGACATGGGGCGGAAATTCAAAATTGCGGTGTCGTCGTCGGAAAAAGATTCGGCATATGGGTTTATGCACGATGTGGGTTTGATACCTCAAGCCCCCCCCGCCCCCGGTGGGGGAGCTATTCGTAGAGGATTTCGAGTGATGATTGGGGGTGGATTGGGGGCGCAGCCGCATTTGGCACAAGTGGCGCACGAGTTTTTGGAAGAAGACAAAGTGATTCCTTTTATCGAGGCTGTGATTCGGGTGTTTGACCGCTACGGTGAGCGCGTCCGTCGTCACAAAGCCCGCATGAAGTTTTTATTGGCCGACTTGGGCATGGAGAAGTTTCTCGAATTGGTAGAGGAGGAAAAGTTAGCGGTAAAAAGTCCCCAAACCCCCGATGGGGGCTTTAATGCAGAGAATTATATTGCTGATTTTCAGAAAATTACGATTGATGATATTAAACAAAAATACCCCCCCGCCGGGGGGTGGGGGGCGTGGCTTGCTACCAATGTATTTGAACAAAAACAAAAAGGCTGGTATGCGGTGCAGCTGAGGGTACTGTTGGGTGATATGCACAGCAGTACGGCACGACAATTGGCCGACATTGTGCGTCAATACGCCGCCGACGATATTCGGGTGACGGTCAATCAAGGCTACTTGTTGCGCTTCATCAAAGCCGAAGATTTGCCAGTTGTTTACGAAAAACTCAACGCCCTCGGCTTGGCCGAACCAGGGTTTGACACCACCGCCGATATTACGACTTGTCCTGGTACAGACACTTGCAACTTGGCGATTTCGAGCAGCTACGGCATCACCCGTGCGCTCGAAGTGATGATGAAAGAGGAGTTTCCCGAATTGATTTACAACAACGACATCAAAATCAAAATCAGCGGGTGTATGAATGGTTGCGGACAGCACAGTGCGGCCAATATTGGTTTTCACGGTAGTTCGCTCAAAAACGGCAAACTCGTTTTGCCCGCTTTGCAGGTGATTTTAGGAGGCGGATTTAGTGGAAATGGCGCGGGTACTATCGGCGATAAAATCCTCAAAGTCCCCGCCAAACGCGGCCCTGCCACGCTCCGAACCTTACTCCAAGACTACGAAACCAACGCTTTCGAGGGGGAGTATTACAACGATTATTTCCGTCGGCGGGGCGATAAATATTTTTACAGTTTGCTCAAACCGCTTACTGACTTATCTACCTTAGAAAACAGTGATTATATTGACTGGGACCACGACGAGCCTTTCCAAACCGAAGTAGGCGTAGGTGAGTGCGCGAGTGTGCTGATTGATTTGGTAGCTACCACGCTCATCGAAGCCCAAGACAAGCAGGCGTGGGCGCGAGAAGCCCTCGAAAAAGAAATTTGGGCCGATGCGATTTACCATGCTTACAACGTGTTTGTGACGGGTGCCAAAGCCCTGCTCACCACCAAAGACATCCCGACCAATACGCAGTACGGCATTGTCCGTGATTTTGACGAGCATTTTGGGCAGTTGTTTATCCCAACGCCTTCAAACGAAAACGCCTCTGTCGGGACGGTAAGCCGCGCGGTCGGACCCTCGCAGGGTTGGGGGGCGTTGGTTTTCAGCATCAACAAAAACGAGCCTACCGAAACTTTCGCACGGTATTTTGTAGGCGAAGCCGAGGCATTTTTAGGAAAAGTACATCAATTGCGTCAATCGCAACTTGCCGAAGAAGGCGAGCCTGCGTTGGAATTGGTGGAATATGGCATGGATAGTTAAAAGACAACCTCACCCTAAATCCCTCTCCTTTATTTAGGAGAGGGACTTCGATACCATGAAACTTACTTTGATTGGGGCGGGGCCTGGCGACCCTGACTTGCTCACTATCAAAGGGCTAAAAGCCCTCCAAACCGCCGATGTGGTGCTTCACGACGCGCTCGCAAGTACAGAACTGCTCGACTACTGCAAGCCTGATTGTGTGGTGGTCAGTGTGGGCAAACGCTTCGGGCAGCACAGTTGCAATCAAGACGTTATCAATCACCTCATTGTAGAGTATGCCCAGCAGTATGGCCACGTAGTGCGCCTCAAAGGCGGCGACCCGTTTGTGTTTGGGCGAGGTTACGAAGAACTCGAATACGCCCAACGGTTTGGCATTGAAACACAGGTCATTCCAGGAATTTCGAGTAGTTATGCCGTGCCTGCGCTTGCGGGTATTCCGCTCACTACACGTGGGTTGAGCGAGAGTTTTTGGGTGATTACAGGCACCACCAAAGCCCACGAACTTTCGCGTGATTTGGCGTTGGCGGCGCAAACATCGGCCACTGTGGTGATACTGATGGGAATGCACAAACTCCCCGAAATCGTCGAAATTTATGCGCAACTGGGCAAATTTGAGTTGCCTGTCGCCATTATCCAAAACGGTACGCGCCCCGACGAAAAAATAGTAACAGGCAAAATAGGCAACATCCTGCAATTGGCCCAAGCCGAGGGTATCGGCTCACCTGCGATTATCGTATTGGGAGAAGTAGCCAAGTTGGGTGAAAAAATCCCCACGCAGTGGAAAGATGCGATTGCATTGGCAGAATAACGCACAAGTCATACATTTGCAGGAATATTTTTCCAAACCATCTTTTGAGCAATGACCCTCCTGCTGACCCTCGTATTTGTGATTGGCTACGTTTTTATCGCCCTCGAACATTCTTTCAAGATTGACAAAGCAGCCTCTGCCTTACTGACAGGGGTTTTTTGTTGGTTGGTACTTCTGTTCGGATTTGAACAAATGCCTGCTATTCAGCACCTTTCGGGGTCAATTGACAAACAACACCTACTCGACGAGGCCCTTTTTGAACATTTGGGCGAGATTTCAGGCATCTTGTTTTTTTTGTTGGGGGCCATGACCATTGTGGAGTTGATAGACGTTCACGATGGTTTTCGAGTCATCACCGACCGTATCACTACCACCAATCGGGTCAAGTTGCTGTGGGTGATTGCGTGGGTGAGTTTTTTTGTGTCGGCAGCGTTGGACAACATGACCACTGCAATTATTATGTGCGCTTTGCTCCGCAAAATGATGAAAGGCAAAGATGATATTTGGTTGTTTGGGGGATTTGTGGTCATCGCCGCCAACGCGGGCGGGGCGTGGTCGCCCATTGGCGATGTCACGACCATTATGTTGTGGATAGGTGGTCAGGTTTCAACAGTACCCGTGATGACAACCCTTTTTCTGCCCTCGATGGCAAGTCTTTTGGTGCCGCTTTTGGTGGCTTCTTACTTTCTAAAAGGCAAAGTGCAAGCAGCACAAAACCCAAAAAACAATGCAACAACCCTTACCGAACGCAACCTCATTTTTGGTTTAGGTTGTTTTGGTCTGTTGTTTGTACCCGTTTTCAAAGCCATTACCCATTATCCCCCTTATTTGGGCGTAATGCTGTCTTTGGGCATTGTTTGGGCGGTGACGGAGCTGCTTTATCGCAACCACGAAGACGAACACAAGCAGCGGTTTTCGGTAGCCACGGTGCTGCACCGCATAGATACGCCCAGCATCCTGTTTTTTTTGGGGATTTTGCTCGCTGTGGGGGCTTTGGATACGTCGGGGCATTTGAAGCAAACAGCCGAACTGCTTGATGAGTACGTGGGCAATATTTACTTCATCAATACCATCATTGGGCTACTATCTGCGGTGGTGGACAATGTGCCACTTGTGGCTGCGGCAATGGGCATGTACCCACTTAGCACTTATCCTGCCGACAGCAGCTTTTGGAATTTACTGGCCTATTGTGCAGGTACGGGCGGGAGTATTCTGATTATTGGTTCGGCGGCAGGAGTGGCTTCGATGAGCATTTTGAAGATAGACTTTTTGTGGTATTTGAAGCGGATTTCGGGCTACGCGCTCGTGGGGTATTTGGCTGGAATAGCGGTGTACTATTGGATGCACTGATTTTTGATAACAGCCTATCCAAACAAACTTTTCAGGGCTTTGATGTTTTCTTGGGCATCAAAAACCGCAACGACGGGTATTTTAAACCCAGCCACTACGACAGATTCGATGACCTGCGAAAGCGTGAATTTGCCTTTGAGTTCATACTCTCCCTCATCGCCAAGTGCATTTTGTTCGATATGCCGCTTTGTGGGGTCTATAATCCAGTATTCTTTGATATTGTGGGCAGCATAATCTTTGAGCTTGATACCTCGGTCGTTTTTGGCGGTACTTTTAGAAAGCACTTCTATCACCAAATCTGGCGCAGGGTGCAGCATGGTGTTGTCATCAAAGGCATTGGTTTTTTCTTTCGACCAAAAACAAATATCAGGTTCGTAATCATTGCGGGTGAGGGCTATCATGGCTTTTTCGGTGGCTACTTCGCCCAAGTCATATACCGCAGCGTATGTATCCAATAACTTAGAAAGAAGCATTACTGCTTTCCAATGCTTGCGCTTAACGGGCGAATGGAGAATGATTTCACCGTTGATAAATTCGGCTTTTTGGTCTTCCCGAATCCAATCGTAAAAAGCCTTGCGCTGTTCAGACTCGCGTTTAAGCTCTTGTTCCATTTTGTCAAGAATCAAACGCGCGTCGGGCGCGTCCATGAGTTGGTCCAATAACTGCGACATAAAACAATGAGTGATTGACAGACAAAATTACTTCATTTTTTTCAAAAATTTCCAACTCCCCGTATTTTCGATTTCAACCCAGTCGGGAGCAATTTCAGCGGCGGTGAGGCGGTCGGCGTAGTGCCGATCGTAGGTGTGCGGATTGACCCAAAACTGCTGTGAGTCAGTAGTTTCTATTCGTTCAAAACCCAATTTTTCGTAGCTTGCTCCGTCTGACCAATCGCGGTCGGCGTAGGTCATGATGTCGTCGGGATGATGCTCATAGATAAAAGCTTGCAACAATTTGTCCAAACCACCCACCACCGTAAAATCGCACAAGCTACAAAACCGAATCAACTCAAACGAGCGGTAGTTTTGGCCTTCTCGCACGATAGTTTTCCCCCCGCTAAACGAAGCCGCAGCCACCAATAAGTTTAACGGGGCCGCCCGTGCGGTTTGAAGTGCAGAGTTTGAAGTTAAAAAGTTGAGAGAGTGAGCTTCGTTGTTATTTGTTATCTCATATTTGACCTTTGAGAAGTGTTTTTCGGGCAGAAAGAGGCCGTATTTGTATTTGGCATTGGTGGTGATTTGGAGGTGATTTTTTTGCAAGAAATCGTCAAGCGTGGGCTTGTCTATGCGCTGGGCGCGGGTGAGGCGGGCAGGAATGCGATGCGTGTACCCAAGTACTGCCCGCAAGCGCGACTGCACCACTGCTTTTTTGCTGTGCCAAACGTCTTCCCAGACAATAATACGTGGCTGACCGTCAGTATTTTGTTTCAATAAATCGGTACTATTTTCGCCCAAAGACACCGCCCAAATCGCCAGATTTTTGTTAGGTATTTGCCAAATGACGGTTTTTTCGGACGGCTGCAAAAAGGTCAGTTCCCCCGCCCAATCGGTCAAAAAATGGGCCAATTCTTGCTGCCAAGTTGTTTTTATCGCCACGATGATTGAACGTATTTTGGGCGAATATACGTTAGAAACCCGTTTGTACGGCTTTTGAAGGTAAATTGCAGACTAAAAACTTTGTAAATGGATTCGTCAACTTGGCTCAACCAAAAATCTATTGTTATCATTGGCGGCACGACGGGCTTGGGGCTTTCGGCAGCGCGGGCTTTTGTGGCGCAGGGGGCCAAAGTCGTGGTGGTAGGGCGCAACGCCGAAAGTGGCCAAAACGCGCTCCAACTGCTCGGCGAAGCCAATGCGATAGCCCTGCAAGGCGATGCCACACTGCCCGAAACTGCCGAAGAGGCTATCAATCAGTGCCTTCGTGCTTTTGGCAGTTTTGATGGTCTCTACCACGTGGCGGGCGGCAGTGGGCGTAAGTACGGCGACGGCCCACTGCACGAACTCACGCTCGAAGGCTGGCAAAAAACGTTTGATTTGAACCTGACCTCGCTCATGCTGTCCAACCAAGCCGCTGTGCGCCAATTTCTGAAACAAGGCACAAGCGGCACTATTCTCAACATGGGGTCGGTGTTGGGGTATTCGCCCTCGCCCAAATACTTCGTCACTCACGCCTACGCGGCCACCAAATCGGCCATCATTGGCTTTACCAAAAGCATTGCGGCCTACTACGCCGCCCACAATATCCGCATCAACGTACTCGCCCCCGCCCTCGTCGAAACGCCCATGAGTCAGCGCGCGTCGGGCGACGAAGCCATTATGAATTTTGTCAAAACCAAACAACCCTTAGACGGTGGTCGCAACGGTCTCCCCACCGACCTCGACGGCGCGGCGGTGTATTTCATGTCCGATTATTCCAAATTCACCACGGGCCAAATCCTAAGCGTGGACGGCGGCTGGAGCGTGAGCGAAGGACAGTTTTGAAGTGTCGAGGGTCAAGTGCGGAGTGTCGAGTTTTTAGGAGCGAAGATAAATAGGGCTGCCCGTGCGGTGCAGAGTATCGAATTTTTAGGACTGGAAACAACAGCAATTGATAAATTCTTACGCTAAAATGAAAGAAAGGCAAGATTTGAAATTGAGGACGAAGCAGTTTTCATTGCGGGTCATTAAACTTGTACAATCGCTACCCAATGATAAAGTGAGTGATGTCTTGGGCAAACAACTTATTCGCTCGGGCACTTCTGTCGGGGCTAATTATCGCTCGGCTTGTCGTGCGAAATCGCAAGCTGATTTTATCAATAAAATTCATATTTGTGAAGAAGAAGCGGACGAATCGTCTTATTGGATGGAATTATTGGCAGAATCTGAGTTGATGCCCCTGAATCGTTTGGAGAACTTAATGAAAGAATCAAATGAACTTACGGCTATCTTTAGCGCGTCTGTATTGACCGCCAAGCAAAACAAAAAATAATTCGACACTTTGCAATCTAAACTCGACACTCAAAAAATGCATTTCATCGGCTTAGACCTCGGCGGCACCAACGTCAAAGGATTGATTTTGAACCAACAAGGCGAAGTGCTAAAACAGCACTATATCTCTACCAAAGACACAGGCGACACCACGTGGCGTGTCAATGTACTGGAAATGGTGCTTTACCTGAAAAGTTGGCTGCAACAGCCCGTGGCGGCCATCGGCATGTCTGCCCCAGGACTACCCGATGCCACAAACAGTTGTATCAGTTTCCTGCCCAACCGCCTCAACGGCCTCGAAAATTTCGTTTGGTCTGATTATTTGGGCGAAAAAACGTTCGTCATCAACGACGCTCACTCTGCCGTCATGGCCGAGGCTACTTTTGGCGCGGCCAAAGGCCACAAAAACGTGGTATTACTCACCCTCGGGACGGGTGTAGGCGGCGGACTGCTTATCAATGGGCAGTTGTACCAAGGGCTGAGTCAGATGGCGGGGCATTTGGGCCACTTGACCGTCAATGCCCACGACGACGAACCGAGTATTGTGGGCATGGTGGGGAGTTTGGAATACGCCATCGGCAACTATTCGATGGGGCGTCGTTCCAAAGGTCGTTTTGAGAGTACATGGGAACTCGTAGAAGCCTACCGCAAAGGCGACCACTGGGCATCGTATCTTTGGCTGAGTTCAGTCCAAAAATTAGCCGTGGCACTAAGTTCGTTGGTCAATGCCTTCTCGCCCGAGATGATTGTGCTTTCGGGCGGCATCACCCTGGCCGACGACGCGCTCTACGGCCCACTGTCTGATTTTATGGATATGTATGAATGGCGGCCTGGCGGCAAAAAAACCCCCATCGTTCAAGCGCACTTTGGCGATATGTCGGGTGCTATTGGAGCTGCGAGCTTTGCGATGTCGAAACATCCATAGAACCGCAGCGTGCATGGATTAGGTAGATTTTTAATACATCGTCGCCACAGAAATGCATAACTTTGGAAGCCTTTTCCACTTTCGGCTGCCGGCACGGCCTGTAGGTCGATGATGCGATCCAC
>JALOLW010000439.1 GCA_025455795.1 Spirosomataceae bacterium | reverse complement strand
GTAGCTATCGCCCCCGTGTTGTTTTACACACTGAGCTATAATGTCGCGGGCTTTTTGGTCTTGTGGGCGTTCTGATTGACAAGCGATCAGGCTTACTAAGACACCAGCCCAAAATAGCATTTTGTTCATTTGAAAAATATAATTTATTGATTATCAGTTTTTTTACTGCTTGTTGTGATTGTTTTGTTGGAACACGGATTGAATGGATTTGACGGGTTTGAACGGATAAAAATCCGTCTAAATTCGTTAAATCCGTTCAACCCGTGTTCTATCAGACCCGTCCAAAAAATTGGTTTATGCAGTTGTTGCGGTTTGAGATTGATATTTGATGGTAGAATAAGCTACGCCAAAATGTAGCGGCAATGATACTTGCGGAAACTGTTCACGCAACGCGATTTTGATGATGGCAAAATGATGGATGGCGTGTTCGGCCATATAAACCAACTCCCGCGCCACAGTAGTCGGGATGACGGCCACCTCTTCGCCAAGGCTGCTTTGGAGTTTTAATGCTTGATTTTCACGGATTTGGGCGATTTGTTGAAGGAGCGCGTCAATCGCCGATTGGGCAAAAACCGCGTCGGTTTCAAGGCGTAAATCGCGCGCACGGGCATCGTAATCAATAAACCCAAGGGGAGCTTGCTCGCACAAGCATTGGTAAAATTCGATGGTATGCCGCACGTGCTGCCCAATGCTGCTACCGTGTAGCAAATTTAACGGACAACAATAGGCTTCGTAAGAAATCGCTCCGAGCAAATCATGGAGCTGGGTCAGAATGTCAAAGTTGGTACGGTTGAGTAGGGTCATTTTGAAACGGTATTTACGACTAAATTGATGATGACCTCGTTGGCCATGCCGAACGTACCGCCACCCAAAGCCCAATCGCGCCGATTGACGGTAACACTTCCACTAAAAACGCCCTTGTCGGCAGTTTCTGTAAAAGTAAAAGGTATTTTTATATTTTTTGTCACCTTTTTGATGGTCAAATCAAAATAACCCACGTAACCGTTCCCGTTTTTCTCAATTTTGGTGGATTTCATGGTGATTTTGGGGTATTTGGCCACTTCAAAGAAATCTTCTTTCTCGCGCAAGTGGCGGTTGCGAAGGCTATTGTCGGTGTCCACGGTGGCGGCATCTACGGTAGCCACCACACTGCTTGCGGCCAGATTGGCAGGGTCAAACTTGATGGTAGCCGCCAAGCCCTTGAACTTGCCTTCTACGGTGACGCCCAGCATTTTGAGGTTGAAACCTACCGAGGCAGATACGGGTTGCCAATTTTGGGCGACTCCCTGCACCCACATACTTACGAAAAGTACGATGATTTGGATTTTCTTCATAGTTTTATCGAAACGCCCACAAAAGGCATGAGGATTTTGTTGCGAAAACGGTCGTTTTCAAACGTTAATTTTCGACTTGTGGTATATTCCGTAAACTGAAAGCTCGCTCCTGCACGCAGGCCAATTTTGTCGGTAAGCCAGTAGCGTGCGTAAAGTTCTGAGTTGAGACTTCCCCAGTCGTTATCGCTGATAAGCAGGGCATTCAGCGTCGTAGGCTTGGCCGTTTGGGTGGTGTTGTGCAGGCGTGAGCCAGTAGATTTGGCAATAAATCGGCCACTTTGCTCACCGCCCAACGTCAGCCCCAAAGCGTCAATGTTGAAGCCCAGTCCCAATCGTTTGAAGCTGTACTCCAAATGAATCACCAAGTTGAGGGCGTTGGTTTGGGTATTGGTGAGTTGGAGGGTATCAATGTTGCTCAAAATATTCTCCTTAAAAATCACCTGTGGCCCGTACTCTCCCGACGTGAGTTTGGCGGGCGCGGTGTAATAATCAAGGTTGTTGCCCACAAACGACGTGAGACGTACCCCCCAGCCGATTTTGAAGCGTTTGGATTTGCCCACGCCATAGAGGGTGTTGTAAGACGCTGCCCCCGAAAACCCACCACCTGCCGACAACGCCAAGTCGGCGTAGGTTTGTTTTTTGGGGTACGAAAATTGGGCGTGACTTTCGGAAGCTGCTATCAAAACCAATAGCGCGAAAATGATTTTTTGCATGAAGATACGGATTGAAAAAATGAACTAAGGCAAACTAACAATGGTCATTTCAACTCGGCGTCGGCGAAAAGTACCGTGAATGCTTTACACCAAATGAGGACAAATTTTTGTTTTTGGAGATTAGCCGTGGCGGGAACTTCGACAAAAAACGCGCCTGAGTTGAGCTTACTGCTTACTTCTACAAAATTGGACGCCACTTTGTCTTCCGAAAGATAAAGGCGCAAGTCGGGGCCATTGTCCACTTTGAAGTTTTCAAAAAGAAGGGTACGCTTTCCGTCTTTTTCGTACAATTTGACCGAACCAGAGGCATTGTAACGCCCCGACCCCATGAACGTCCCCTGCGAAAGCAACTTCTGCCCCGTGGCATCAAAGGTCTGCGACGGATTGGCGATGTTGGTCGGGTTGCCCGTCGGTGAGGCAGGGGCGGGCGCGAGTTCTTCGGTTTTTTGACAAGCCATGATGCTCCACATCAAGCTCACAGCAAAGAGTAAGTTTTTCATTGTGATGTTTTAGTTTGTTGATGATACAAAGGTAAGTACTCCGTCAAAATCGAAATGTCGGATGGCCGACAGTTGCGCAAAAAAATAAAACTTACGCGGCTGTTTTTCGGAGTTCGGGCAAGTTGGGAATCACAATCATACTTCTCGAATAATCAATCAAGCCGCTGTCTTTCAGCTCGCTCATTAGTTGTGAAACCGTCTGACGGGTGCTACAAATCAGGCTGGCGATGTCTTGGTGCGTGAGGTAGTTTTTCAACGATACCCCCGCTTCTTCGGGTTTGCCTTCGCGTTCAGCCCATTCTTGCAAAAACAGCAGCAGGCGCGTGCGCACATCCTTGAACATCAGATTGGTATAACGATTTTCGAGGCGTTTGAAGCGCAACCCTACCAGTTTCGTGAATTTGACCGCCAACGAAGGGTTTTTCTGAATCACTTTCTCAAAATCTTCGATTCGAAAACTACAACAGGTCACATAGTCTGACAGCACCACGGCGTACTCGTTGAGGTCGGTATCTTCGAGGGTAATTTGCCCAAACAAATCGCCCGCTTGAAGCACTTCTTTGACGGTTTCGTTGCCGTCGGCATCCATATCTACGATTTTGATAATGCCTTTTTTGAGCGAATAGACCCGACTGCGTTCATCGTTGGCAAAGTAAATGATTTCGCCTTTTTTGGCAGTTTTAAAACTTGAAATGAGACAAATCTCTTGCAATTCACTGGATGACAAATGTTTGAACAATTGATGATCGCGTAAGTACCAGTAGCGCGTTTCGAGCGAAAAATTCATAGATAGGGCGTTTTTACAAATGAAGCAACAATTTATGAACTTTACGAACAAAAATGCCCAACGGTTGCTTTTGTTTTAGAAACAGTTTGCCAAACCTCTATTAGCTGTTGCCCTTCTTGTCTTTGTCATTTGAGATTTTCGAGCTACAATTTTTTCCAAAAAACGATTTTATCTTCTCCGTCATTCCAAAAGTCTTTGATTACAGCCATTTGAGTATAACCAATTTTTTCATAAAACTTTCTTGCCCCAATTTGAGCATCGTCACTTGATGTTTCTACAATAAGTATTCTCCCGTCTTTTTGTTTAAGCTGTTGTT
>JALOLW010000438.1 GCA_025455795.1 Spirosomataceae bacterium | reverse complement strand
GACCAAGCACCCCAAAATGCTGACCCTCGCTGGGAAGCATTGCGAAAACTAAAAGGAAATTAAATTATCAAGCACATAAAGTAGTAAACAAATAAAGCAATGGCACATCCCAAACGCAGACACTCAAGCACCCGTCGTGACAAGCGCCGTACCCACGATGCACTCGAAGGCAAGGCCCTCAGCATAGACAGCACCACTGGTGAAGTACACGTCATGCACCGCGCCCACGTTTTTGAGGGCAACTTGTACTATAAAGGTAAAATGGTCATCGAAGGCTACGAAAAAGCCTAATTCATAAACCTTTGTGACGGCTCGCCGCTACGAACGAAAGCATTTTGTAACAGCTTACACAAAAAGTTGTTACAAAATGCTTTTTTAGTATGGCTTATCCGCTATTTTTACAGCCCTTTTACTTTTGATTCCTCTTTGGTCAAAAACCTAACACTCAATGAACATAGGAATAGACGCAATGGGCGGCGATTTTGCCCCCGAAGCCATCGTTCAGGGCGCTGTAATGGCTGTTGAGAACCTGCCACCCGATGTTACCTTGACACTCGTAGGTAAGCAAGAGGTGGTGTCAAACCTCCTTCATCAGTACGATTACAGTGGCTCACAAATCAAAGTAGTTCATGCTGAAGAAGTCGTTGAGATGGGAGAACATCCCACCAAGGCGTTTTCACAAAAACCCCATTCGAGTATTTCGATTGGCTTTAAGTTGCTCAAAGACAAGCAGATAGATATTTTTTGCGGCGCAGGCAACACGGGTGCGATGCACGTGGGAGCGTTGTTTAGCATCAAATCCATTGAGGGTATCATTCGGCCAGCGATTGCGGGCTTTGTACCCCAGAAAAAAGGTGGCTATGCCGTGATGCTTGATATAGGGGCCAACGCCGACTGCAAGCCCGAAGTGCTCGAGCAGTTTGGCGTGATTGGGTCTATTTTTGCCCAAAATACTTTTGGCATTGATAAACCACGGGTGGCTTTGATGAACATAGGCGAGGAAGAACAAAAAGGCTCGGTCATTGCCCAAGCGGCGCATCAATTGCTCAAATCGAATCCTCGTATCCATTTTGTGGGTAATATGGAAGGTGGTGATTTTTTTGATGACAAAGCCGATGTCATCGTCACCGACGGATTTACGGGTAATGCCCTTTTCAAATTGGCCGAGTCGTTTTATGACGTAGCCAAAGAACGGGGTATTCAAGACCCCTACATTGATAAAATGAACTACGAAGCAGTCGGAGGAAGCCCCATCATCGGAGTCAATGGCAACGTGATGATAGCGCACGGCATCTCTACCCCACTTGCTATCAAAAACATGATTGGTTGGGCGAAAAAACAAGTCGAATCGCAGGCTTACGTCCAAATCGCAAAAGCACTAAACTAAATAGACACCTCACCAATGAGCAACATCCGCGCGGCTATCAAAGGAATACACGGCTACGTACCAGACTATGTTTTGACCAACGCTGAATTGGAAAAAATGGTGGATACCAACGATGAATGGATTACAACTCGTACAGGTATCAAAGAACGCCGAATCCTCAAAGGCGAAGGCATGGGTACGTCACATTTGGCCGCTAAGGCCGTAGAGGGCCTCCTCCAAAAAACCAATGCCAAGCCCGAAGAGATAGACTTGCTCGTATGTGCTACTGTCACGCCCGATTTTGTGTTTCCAAGCACGGCCAATCTCATCTGTGACATGGTGGGTATCAACAACATCGGTAGCTTTGATGTACAAGCAGCCTGTTCAGGGTTTATTTATGCCCTCACGGTAGGTACGCAGTTTATAGAATCAGGACGGTGTAAAAAAGTCATTGTTGTAGGGGCCGATAAAATGTCGGCGATTGTGGATTATACCGACCGCACCACTTGCGTACTTTTTGGCGACGGGGCAGGGGCGGTTTTGCTCGAACCTAACACCGACGGATTTGGTATTTTAGACTCTATTGTTCGTTCAGACGGTTCGGGTTTGCCTTATTTGCACCAAAAAGCAGGAGGAAGTCGCTATCCACCTACCCACGAAACAGTGGACAAACGCCTTCACTACGCTTACCAAGATGGCCCCAACGTATTCAAATTTGCCGTCAAACGCATGGCCGACGTATCTGCCGAAATCATGGAACGCAACGGCCTCACAGGCGACGACGTGGCTTGGCTCGTGCCGCACCAGGCCAATTTGCGTATTATCGCCGCTACCGCCAACCGCATGGATGTCAGCATGAACAAAGTGATGCTGAATATTCATAAGTACGGCAACACCACAGCAGCCACAATTCCGCTTTGTTTGTGGGATTACGAATCTCAACTCAACCGAGGCGACAACCTCATTTTGGCAGCCTTTGGTGGCGGTTTCACTTGGGGAAGTGCCTACGTCAAATGGGGCTATTGACAAATTTTCGCATTTAAGCATTTACCCATTCCCACATTTAAGCATTTACCCATTCCCACATTTAAGCATTTACTCATTCACTAATTTTCAAAACATGGCATCAACCGCAGACATCCGCAACGGATTGGTTATTAACTTCAACAACGACTTATTTCAAATCATCGAATTTTTGCACGTGAAACCCGGCAAAGGCAACGCTTTTGTGCGTACCAAACTCAAAAGTTTGACTTCGGGCAAAGTGGTAGATAATACGTTTTCATCTGGGGCGACTATCACACCAGTACGGGTAGAAAGACGTGAGTTTCAGTATTTATACAAAGACGAAGCGGGTTTCAACTTTATGGACAACGAATCGTTCGAGCAAATCTCTATTCCTGAGAAGCTCGTTGATGCCGCCGACTTGATGAAAGAAGGTATCGTAGTAGAAGTACTGATGAACGCTGAAAACGATACCCCGCTCACCTGCGAACTGCCCGCAAGCGTAGAGTTGGAGGTAGTGTATGCCGAGCCGGGTGTAAAAGGCGACACCGCCAACAACCCCCGCAAGGCCGTAGAAGTAGAAACTGGTGCGCGCATCATGGTGCCGATGTTTATTGAACAAGGCGAAAAAATCCGCATCAAAACCGCTACCTACGAGTACATGGAACGAGTCAAATAGAAGTTAATCGTTATTGGTTAATCGTTTTTAACCTACCACGATTAACAGATAACAAACAACGACAAAACCGATAACCCTAAAAAATATGGAAATCAAAGACATTCAAAAACTGCTTGACTTTATTGCTCATTCGGGCTTAGACGAAGTCAATATCGAGACGGGCGAGTTGAAAGTAAGCGTCAAACGCAACACGGGTACGGTGGTCGCGGCGGCACCCGTGGTAGTAGCTGCGCCTGCTCCCGCACCCGTGGCGGCTGCCCCTGCTGTGCCCGCCCCTACCCCCGTAGCGGCTGCTCCTGCACCCGCTCCCAAAGCTGATGACGCTCACCTCATCACCATCAAATCGCCGATGATTGGTACGTTCTATCGCTCTGGTGGCCCCAGCAAGCCTTCTTTTGTAGAGATAGGCGACGACGTGGCCCCTGGCAAAGTGGTCTGTATCGTAGAAGCGATGAAACTTTTCAACGAAATCGAAAGCGAAGTGTCGGGCAAAATCGTGAAGGTACTGTCGAAAACGCCACCCCTGTGGAGTACGACCAACCGCTGTTTTTGGTAGAACCATAATTCCAAAAAGTTAATGGTTATTTGTTAATTGTTATTTGAATTATTTTTAACCAGAAACACGATTAACAAATAACAGGTAACAAATAATCAGGCTGTTATATTATGTTCAAAAAAATACTCATTGCCAATCGCGGGGAGATTGCGCTGCGCATCATGCGTACTTGCCGCGAAATGGGCATCAAAACGGTGGCGGTGTTTTCTACTGCCGACCGCGATAGTCTCCATGTGCGCTTCGCCGACGAAGCCGTGTGCATAGGCCCTCCACCGAGTCGTCAGTCGTATCTGAGCATTCCGAGTATCATCTCGGCTGCTGAGGTGACTGGCGCAGATGCTATCCACCCCGGTTACGGCTTTTTGTCGGAAAACGCTGAATTTTCGCGTATTTGTGCCGAGTATGGCATCAAATTTATCGGTGCTACTGCCGACCAAATCAACTCCATGGGCGACAAAGCCACCGCCAAAGCTACCATGAAGATGGCTGGTGTGCCGGTGATTCCGGGGTCAGAAGGACTGCTCGAATCGGTAGAAGAAGGCAAGGTACTGGCCAAAGAAATGGGCTATCCGGTCATAGTCAAAGCTACGGCAGGGGGCGGAGGGCGTGGAATGCGTATCATCAAAGACGAAAGTGAGTTTCAGAAAGCATGGGACGATGCCAAAATGGAATCGGGCGCGGCTTTTGGCAACGACGGCCTTTATCTCGAAAAATTTGTAGAAGAACCTCGCCACATCGAAATCCAAATCGTGGGCGACCAATACGGCAAAGCCTGTCACTTATCAGAACGTGACTGTTCGATTCAGCGCCGTCACCAAAAGCTGGTAGAAGAAACCCCCTCCCCGATTCTTACGCCCGAACTCCGTGAGCAAATGGGTCAAGCCGCCATCAAAGGCGCGACGGCCATCGGTTACGAAGGCGCAGGAACGATTGAGTTTTTGGTGGATAAACACGGTAAGTTTTACTTTATGGAAATGAACACTCGTATCCAAGTAGAACACCCTATCACCGAAGAAGTGACTGATTTTGACCTCATTAAAGAACAAATCAAGGTAGCGGCAGGCGAGCCGATTTCGGGCAAAAACTACACGCCCAAACTGTACGCAATGGAATGTCGCATCAACGCCGAAGATGCTGGCAATAACTTCCGCCCAAGCCCTGGCAAAATTACGCAGTTGCACTTCCCCGGAGGACATGGTGTACGCATAGACAGCCACGTGTATGCGGGCTACACGATTCCACCCAACTATGACTCAATGATTGCCAAACTGATTGTGACAGGCCAAAGCCGCGAAGAAGTCATTACACGCATGAAGCGAGCGTTGCAGGAATTTGTGATAGAAGGTATCAAAACCACGATACCGTTTCATATTCGCCTTATGGACGACGCCGGCTTCCAGTCGGGTCAGTTTACGACCAAATATTTGGAATCGTTTGATTTTTCAGGATTGTAAAAAAAACAGGTGTCAAGTTATTGGTTGTTTGAAAGTAATAAATATCAAAAACCAATAACTTGATAACCAGCCATTTTCTATTACTTTTCCCTAAAAAATAGCGTAACGGGAACGCCTTCAAAATCAAAATTTTCGCGGATACGATTTTCTAAGTATCTTTTATAAGCCTCCACTACGTACTTGGGGTGACTGCAGAAAAACACAAACGTCGGTGAAGGCGTGGGCAACTGAATCATGTACTTGATTTTGATGTACTTACCACGATAAGCAGGCGGCGGATATTTCTCAATTTCGGCTTGCATCACGTCGTTGAACTTCGAGGTCGAAATCTTTTTGGTCTTGTTTTCATACACCGTCATGGCTTTTTCCATCACTTGAAAAATCCGCTGCTTCTCCACTACCGACGCAAAAATG
>JALOLW010000437.1 GCA_025455795.1 Spirosomataceae bacterium | reverse complement strand
ACAATGATGGGCAAGTCGTACTTGGCCGCCAATGCCGCAAACGCCTCAAAATCGGGTACGTTGAAGCCTGGGTTGCCGATGGTTTCGAGGTAAATGGCCTTGGTTTTGTCGTCAATGAGTGCTTCAAAACTCTCGACTTTATCACCGTCGGCAAAACGCGCTTCCACCCCGATATTTTTGAAGGAGTTTTTGAATTGATTGTAAGACCCACCGTACAAAAACGAGGTCGTCACGAAGTTGTCGCCTACGGTGGTGATGTTGTTGATGGCCAAAAACTGCGCCGCGTGTCCCGAAGATACCGCCAAAGCCGCCACACCGCCTTCCAAGGCTGCCACGCGCTTCTCAAAAACGTCGTTGGTGGGGTTCATGATGCGGGTGTAGATGTTGCCAAACTCTTGCAGGGCAAACAACTTGGCCCCGTGGTCGGAGCTATTGAACTGATAGGCAGTAGTTTGATAAATGGGTACTGCGCGAGAGTTGGTGGCAGGGTCTATGGCCTGTCCAGCGTGCTGTTGGAGGGTTTCAAATTGCATGATTGTTGGAAAAATGAGTGAATTGGTGAATGAGAGAATTGGTGAATGGGTAAGTAGCAGCCTTTGACGCGGGGGCGTTGGCCGCAATGCGTAATAAAAAAGAGCGCACAAGGCGCATTCGTCTTTGTAAGAATCTTAACATTTGAGTTTCGATTTATATGTCCCGATTGCTCAGGTAGGAATTAGCACCTTATTCTGCTGATTTTGAACAGGTTGCCAGAGGTTCGTGGAGCCTAATCTCTCCCCTCTTCTTTATAAATCAATCGCTGTGCGAGTGAGAAGCAACTGACTTGATGCTGCAATATTACAGCCGAAACCAATGACTGCAAAATAATTTCGGAAAAAATACGAGGCTTACTTCAATTGGAGCGGTAGCACACAAACAGGAGCGGGCAGTTTGACTTCACGCCCTGTGTAGTTGAGAAGCCCCGTTGTGGTGTTTCGCTCAAACAGTACCACATTGTCGCCGTCGCGGTTGGCTATCCAAACATGCTGACCGTCAGGGTCTATCAGAAAATTGCGCGGATGTCCGCCACGGGTACTTTCGCGCGCCACAAAAGTCAGCGTACCCGTCTTGGGCTGGACCGCAAAAATAGCGATACTGTCGTGACCGCGATTGGTGGCGTAGAGAAAACGCCCGTCGGGGGAGAGATGAATGTCGGCGGCGAGGTTTGTCCCCGAAAAACCTTCGGGCAGCATCGGCAGGCGTTGCACAAAAGCAAGGGCGTGGGTTTTGGGGTGAACTTGATAGACCGCCACGGTCGAACTCAGCTCTTCGACCGAATACGCCACGCGCCCGTGGGCCGCCAACACAAAATGCCGAGGACCCGCCCCTGCTTGGGTTTTGGTAGCGAGGGCAGCGTCGGTAGAAAGTGTCCCTTTTTTGGGGTCAATGCGATAGCCGATGATTTGGTCAGTACCGAGGTCGGAGGCATAAATAATTTGTCCAGAATGTCCCAAAATCATCGAATGAACGTGCGGACTTTTTTGTCGCTCGTGGGTGCTACTACCCTCATGTTGAATCACTTGCGTGACTTTTCCGAGTGTTCCGTCGGGAGCGATGGGCAGTACGGCCAAATTGCCCGAGCCATAGTGTGATACGTACGCAAATTGGCCACGGGGTTCGATGGCGATGTGGCACGGCCCCTGTCCGTTGGCAGATTGTTCGTTGAGGCGCGTGAGTTCGCCCGTTGAAGGATGAATCCGATAAGCTATCACCCCGCCGCTGCCGTCTTTGCGCTCAATCCCTTCGCTGCATATCGCGTACAAAAATTGCTTGTTGCGGTGAATCGCCATGAACGTCGGGTTTTGGCCCGCTGCGATGATTTGAATTTGCTTCGTGGCTTGGGTTTTACGGTCAAATTCATACACATAAATTCCCTCAGCACCGCGCAGCGACATCGTGCTGACGTACCTGATTTCTTTGGAATTTTGTGCTATGAGTGTCCATGCGAACATTGAAAACAAGAAGCAGAGGAGCGGTTTCATCGAAAAAGAGGCGTTAAGGAGCGTTGGCAAAACAAAATCAGCTTTATCAAAAGTCAATAAATATCGAAAACTCCTCTTTGAAAATCAGCGAGTTGTGATAATTTTCCAAAATCAAAACAGCATCAAAGGAGGGCATCTGTGGGAAGTTGCGTAAATTTGGGGCATTGATGTTCAACGACTCCGCCCAACCTACTTCCCGATGAAACTTTTAGCGCATTTTCGCTTTCTTAAAAATTTTTACGTAGCCAGTACGCTCGGTTTGTTCATTTGGTTATTGTTTTTTGAAGTCAATGGGATTCCCGACCAAATCAAAAATTGGTGGAAACTGCGCGAATTGGAGGAACAAAAAGCGTACTACGCCCAGCAAATCCGTCTGCTCCAACGCGAAGAAGCCCTGACGCTTGGCACTGACAAACTCCTTGAAAAATACGCCCGCGAACACTACTACATGAAAAAAGACAGCGAAGATGTGTTTGTGTTGGTGGACGAAAAAGGCGAACCCTTTGAAAAATAACCGCTGGTGCGAAGCTCTGCTTCGTATCTATTATTATAAGGCTTCCAGCCGCAAAAATATGCTTAAAATCCTCTTCGTTTGTCTCGGAAACATCTGCCGATCTCCGTTGGCTGAGGGCGTCTTTCGGGATTTAGTAGCCCAAAAAGGACTTACTGACAAAATCTCGTGCGACTCCGCAGGGACCCACGGCTACCACATCGGCGCCTTGCCCGACCGTCGCTCGCGCCGCGTAGCTGCCGACTATGGCATCACCCTCACGCACCAAGCTCGCAAACTCTCGGGCGACGACTACGCCAACTTTGACTATATCGTGGCCATGGATGAGTCCAACCTCGACTTTATCCAAACCCAGTTTTACCGCACTACAGGCTTCGAACCCGAAGATGGGCAAGTGTTTCTCTACCGTCAGTTTGATGATACCTCCGACATACCCGATGTACCCGACCCGTACTACGAAGACATGGCGGCGTTTGAAGAGGTATATCAAATCGTGCTGCGCTGCGGTCAAAACTTCTTGCAATCCCTTACAGAAAAGCATAACTTCGCGTAAAATTTGACGGGTATGGCATACAAAGATTTTACATTGGAAAAATTGGAATCGGAATTTGGAATTTCCAATCAAAGAGCAGTATTGTTTTCTGAAATAATGCCTGTGCCACCGAGCCAATGGCTTACGCAAACGTTGGCAATGGGGCGTGCGTTGCCGCTACGAACCGAAAAAGCGCGTTCGGAATTGCTGATTACGCCCGTATTGCTTGAGGTTAAAAATTTAGCCAACACGTTTATCACTATCCATTCTGGCGAACGGCTCAACGCCGACCCACAGCATGGCCTCGTGGGCGAATGTGACTTTATTTTATCACAAGACACCAATGCCATCACCATACAAGCCCCTCTTTTTACTATCGTAGAAGCCAAACGTCAAGATTTTGATTTGGGGGTGGATCAGTGCGCTGCCCAGTTGTTGGGGGCAAGGATTTTCAATGAAAAACGGTCCAAACAACTTCCATTTCTTTATGGCTGCGTCACCACGGGCGATGATTGGATTTTTTTGAAATTAGAAAACAATACCCTATACATTGATTTTACACTACATCCTATTTCTAACCTACCTCATCTAATTGGCATTTTTCAGAAC
>JALOLW010000436.1 GCA_025455795.1 Spirosomataceae bacterium | reverse complement strand
GAATTGCCCACTTATGGCTCGGAAACGGGTTTACTAAGTGTTTTTGAAAAAGTTTTGTCCAACGACATCAAACGGGTGTTTTACATCTACGGTGTCGCTGCCAGCGAACAACGCGCCAAGCACGGCCACCGAACCGCAACCAACGCGCTCATACCCGTGGCGGGTAGTTGTCGAATCTACGTTACTGACGGAAAAACTGAGCAGATTTTTCACCTCAACAAGCCCAATCAGTGCCTTATCATCCAGCCAGGAGACTGGCACATCATGGACAAATTTTCGGCAGATGCGGTACTGCTGGTACTTTCTGACCAGAATTACGACAAAGAAGACTACGTATTTGAGAAACCGTGATTCCGCATTTAGACCTCAAACGAACCAACGCCCCCTATCAGGCAGAAATCGCCGAAGCCATGCAGCGCGTGGCGGCGTCGGGCTGGTATGTGCTGGGCAAAGAAGTGGAAACGTTTGAGCAAAAATGGGCGGCTTATTGTGGGGTATCGCATTGTATCGGCGTAGCCAACGGCCTCAATGCCCTCGAACTCATCTTGAAAGCCTACGAGTTTCCCGAAGGCAGCGAGGTCATTATTCCTGCCAATACGTACATTGCTTCGATTTTGTCAGTCACAACGCTGGGACTCAAACCGATTTGGGTAGAACCTGACCTTCGGACGTTTAATATTGACCCAAAAAAAATAGAGCGAAAAATTACGCCACGTACCAAAGCCATCATGGTGGTGCATCTCTACGGTAAGTGCTGTGACATGAAGCCGATTTGGGACATTGCCCAACGGCACGGCCTCAAAGTCATCGAAGATGCAGCCCAAGCGCACGGAGCTACCTACAACGGCCTCAAAGCTGGCAATCTCTCCGACGCGGCGGCGTTTAGTTTTTATCCGACCAAAAACTTGGGGGCTTTTGGAGACGCGGGTGCTATCACCACCAACGACGCCGAACTTGCCCGCAAGCTAATGAGCCTCCGCAATTACGGCTCAACCATCAAATATTACAACGACCACATCGGCACCAATAGCCGTCTGGACGAGCTTCAAGCGGCTATTCTCAACGTGAAAATCAAATACCTCGACGCTGAAAACGAGAGACGACGCACGTTGGCGCGGTTTTATTTGTCAGAAATCAAACACCCGCATTTGGCACTGCCCAGTGCCAAAACCCTCTACGACGACGCTTGGCATTTGTTTGTGGTGCGTCACCCCAAGCGTGAACAGTTTATTGACTATTTGATGGACAACGGTATCCAGGCCACGGTGCATTATCCAGTGCCACCGCACAAGCAGAAAGCCTACGCCGAGTACAATCATTTGCAGTTGCCTATCTCCGAACAGATTCACAACGAGGTCATTAGCCTGCCGCTCAATCCTTCCATGACCGACGACGAAGCCGCGTACATCGTCCAAACCATCAATCAGTCCGTCTCATTGCCTCATGCTACTGTCGGTTATCATTCCAGTCTATAACAGTCAAGATACCATCGGGCGGCTGGTCAAGCAGGTATTGGAAGTACTCGGCACCGAAAATCTCGAAATCGTACTCGTCAATGACGGCAGCCGCGACGCTTCCGAAAGCGTGTGCGAGCAGTTGTCAGAAACCTTCACAAACGTGGTTTTTGTGTCACTAAGACGTAATTTCGGGGAGTTCAATGCCGTGATGTGTGGCCTCAACCACGCCACAGGCGACTACGCTGTTATCATAGATGATGACTTCCAAAATCCACCTTCCGAAATCATGAAACTCGTCGAAACAGCCCAACAGGGCGACTTCGACGTGGTGTATTCGTACTATGCCGAGAAGAAACACTCTTTGTTTCGCAATTTTGGCAGTTGGCTCGTCAATCGCCTCACTACGTGGTTGTTAGAAAAACCTACCGACTTGTATTTGTCGAGTTTTAAGCTCATAGCCAAGCCCGTTATCGAAGAAATCACCAAGTACCGAGGGCCTTATCCTTATATTGACGGGCTGATTTTTCGCGTCACGCGCCACGTGGGTCGCGTACAGGTGTCGCACAATGCCCGCGAAGAAGGCCGCTCGGGCTACACCCTCCGCAAACTCACTTCGTTGTTCATGACGATTTTGTTTGGGTATTCGCTCAAACCACTTCGTTTGCTCACGGGAACGGGACTGTTTTTTACCACATTATCGTTGCTGTTGGCAGTCATTGACTTGGGACTTTATTGGGTTCATTCTCAGTTTTTTATCATCAACTCCATCTTTGCTTTTGCGGCATTTTTTGGCGGCTTGACCCTGACGAGTTTGGGCGTTTTGGGCGAATACGTAGGCCGCATCTTCATGACCCAAAGCGGCTTGCCACAGTACATTGTCAAAAAAAAGAGATAAAAACCCCATCGCTGCGGCGAACCGCCTAAATCTTCCCCAAACAGGGAAGACTTTTTTTGTATCTTTGTCAAAAACTTTTTTGAATTTGAAATTTCCGCAAAAGCACATCGCTATTCTTGGTTCGACGGGTTCGATAGGTACACAAGCGTTGGAAGTCGTGGCCGCCCATCCCGAATCATTTTCAGTAGAGGTTCTCACCGCCCAAAACAACGCCGACCTGCTCATCGAACAAGCGGCGCAGTTTCGGCCCAACGTGGTGGTCATTGCCAACGAAGACTTGTACGACCAAGTTTTTTCGGCCCTCGACCCGCTTGATATTCAGGTGTATGCAGGTCACAAGGCCATTGCCGACGTGGTGCAGATGGACAGCATTGACACCGTGCTGACTTCGATGGTGGGGTATTCGGGGCTGATTCCGACGCTCAAAGCCATTGAAGCAGGCAAACAGATTGCCCTTGCCAACAAAGAAACGCTGGTCGTGGCGGGGGAATTGGTGACGGGCTTGGCGCGTCAGAAAGGCGTCAACATTTATCCCGTGGACTCCGAACACTCGGCCATTTTTCAGTGCATTGTGGGCGAGTTTCACAATCCCATTGAGAAGATTTTGCTCACGGCTTCGGGCGGGCCGTTTCGGGGGCGCACCCGCGACGAGTTGCTGCACGTGACCAAAGCCCAAGCCCTCAAACACCCCAATTGGAGCATGGGGGCCAAAATCACGATTGATTCGGCCTCGTTGATGAACAAAGGCTTGGAGGTGATTGAAGCCAAGTGGCTTTTTGGTTTGGAAACTTCGCAGATTGAGGTGGTGGTACATCCGCAAAGCATCATTCATTCGATGGTGCAGTTTGAAGATGGTAGCATCAAAGCCCAAATGGGCCTGCCCGATATGCGCTTGCCCATCCAGTTTGCGCTCACGTACCCGCATCGTTTGAAGGCTGACTTTCCGAGGTTTGATTTTTTGCAATATCCGTCTTTGACCTTTGAAAAGCCCGATTTGCAGACTTTCCGCAATTTGCAGTTTGCTTTCGATGCCCTCGACAAAGGCGGCAACATGGCCTGTATTGTCAATGCCGCCAATGAGGTGGCCGTGTCCGCGTTTTTAGAAGACAAAATAGGATTTTTACAAATGTCTGATTTGATAGAAACTTGTATGCAGCGCGTGACGTTTATCCAACAGCCCACCCTCGACGATTATATCCAAACCGACGCCGAAACCAGGGAAATAGCGAATGAATCAATGAGAAAATTAGTGAATTATTGAATTAGTGATTTAGTGAATATATAAACTCATCGAATATCATTATTCACTCATTCTATCATTCA
>JALOLW010000435.1 GCA_025455795.1 Spirosomataceae bacterium | reverse complement strand
AACGCTTGGTACAATGGCCCTTCCAACAACATCCGAATCGTAGATGCGCGCCGTCGTCCTGACACGCAAGGATACTACAATCGGGTGGACAGAAGCACCAACGCCTACAACAACAACGGCGATAACAGCCCTCGCTACACCAACGATGGCCGCCGTCAGACTTACGACCGTACCGACCGTTCTTCTTCAAGCAGCAGTGGCAGCAGTTCTTCTGATGGCTACTATTCACGTCCACGTGGCGGGGCTACTCGGAGCTACGAAGGCTACTCAGGTTCTTCGACGGGACGTACAAGATTCATCTGGCCCGCGCGGTGGTGCTACTCGTACTTACGGCGAAGGCAGCAGCAGCCATTACAGCAATTCTCGCTCCAATGGCCGCTCAAGCAGTGAGTACAGTTCCAGCCCAAGCAGCAACAGCGGACGTAGCTCGTGGAGCGGCAGCAGCGATTACAGCGGTGGCCGCAGTAGTAGCAGCAGTTGGAACAGTGGCAGTAGTGGAAGTAGTTACAGTAGCGGCAGTAGCAGCAGCAGTGGCGGTGGTAGTAGCAGCGGCGGCTCTCGTGGTCCACGGTAATCAGTAGTCTATTTCTTTCACACTTTATTTTCACAATGCAATCAATTTTGTCAAATATCAAACCTCGTTATCGCAGAGATAGCGAGGTTTTTTGTTCCCCAATAAATGTAATTTTCACAATCAAATCCACTTCAAAAGCCATGAAAAAGCCCCTCATTATCGTTTGTGGCGTCATCTCTTTGCTTTCAAACCAAGTCTTTGGGCAAAGCCGCTTGTACTCCAATACTGCCATGCAACTCTCCCAAATCACTCAAAACGGCACCGCACGATTTCAGGGAATAGGCGGCAATCACACCGCGTTGGGTGGCGATGCCAGCAATATTTTTGGCAATCCTGCTGGTATTGCTTTTTACAACCGCTCAGAGTTGAGTCTCAGCCCCACGTATTACAACATTCAAAACCAAGCCGACTACATCGGCACGACTACCAAAGACCAAAAATCGAATGTGAATTTGTCGCAGTTTTCGTTGGTATTGGCGGGCAATCCGCAGAGTTATAACCGTAGTTGGCGACGTACCGCGTTGGGAATCAGCTTCTCGCGGCAAGCCAATCTCAACAATCAGTTTAGTTTTGCTGGTCAAAACAACCGCAGTTCGATGATTGACGACATCGTAGAACTGGCCCAAGGCGTACCCGTAGCTACCCTCGAAAATGAGTACAACAATGGTCGTCCGCTTTCGATTGAGTCGGCGTTTTACAATTTGTACCAAATAGATGCCGTATCGCCCAACGGCCCCTACCGTCGGCCTATTCCGCTTGCGCGCTCGGCTTTTGAACAAACAGGCACTATCGAATTGACGGGTGCCGCGTCGCAGTGGACATTTGCGTACGCGGGCAACTACGAAGACAAGTTTTATCTCGGTATTTCGGGGGGCTTTTCGCGGCAAACGTACATCCGTCGTCAAGATTTTCAAGAACGATTTGTAAACGGTGGCGCGTATCGGGGCTTGAACTACCGCGAAGACATCAATATCAATGGCAGCGGTATTTTCTTGTCGGCAGGGGCGATTTATAAACCCACCGACAATCTCCAAATTGGGGCCACAATCCACAGCCCCAACTGGAACACCATGCAGATGACTTACGAAGAAGAAGTGGGGGTAGATGTTTTGAACAACCGCGTGCCAGTGTTTGATGCCAACGGTCGGCCCGTAACCAACGCGCAGGGACAACAAGCGTTTGACCAACTGGGCGATACCCAACTCACCATCGAACCTTTTGATTTTGAGTACAGTATGCGCTCACCCATGCGCGCCTCGGGTGGCGCTACGTTTTTCTTTGGTAAAAAAGGATTTATTACGGCAAGTGCCGAATACGTAGGTTTCAAAGGCATGAGAATCAGTTCTCCCGACGCGCCCGATTTGCGCAACGACAATCGTCGTCTGATCCAGACGTCATTCAACAACGTGGTCAATCTACGCGCGGGGGGCGAGGCTCGTATTCAGAATATCCGTGTACGGGCAGGAGTGGCCTATTTGCCCAATCCTTACAGTCAGAATTTCAACGTTGAGGGGCGTTTGGACCGTTCTAAGTTTCAATTTTCGGGTGGTGTAGGCTACCGAAACGAGCGGTTTTTCTTGGACGTATCAGGCACGTATTTGCAAACCAAAGACGCTTTTGCGCCCTATCAACTCAACGACGCCAACAATTTCTTTTCGGCCCAACTCAACGCCAACAGCATCAACGCCGTGGCAACCGTGGGGTTCTTTTTTTAACCGAAGCCATTTGAAAACGTAAAGCAAAGCCAACGATGTGCGCCTGATGAAAATCAAGGCGCACATTTTGTTTTTGCTCAATTTCTCGTATCATTGTGGAGAAACACACCCCGATTCAATGGCGGCCTTCATCTCCAAAAAGAAAACCCCTTTTCGCATCAATGCTGATTTGCGAAAATACCTCGAACAATACAATCGGGAAGTAGCCATTCCGATTGATTATCGCTACTTACTCCGCTTCGACAATGCCATCCCGCTTTATGACAAAAAAGGCACAGATACGCTTTGGGAGACGGTTTTTTATCCTTACAATGAGATAGACGAAATTTACTACTCACTCAAAGCCATCTACGCCGACCTCAAGGCCGACGGCGATATGTCGGTGATGCAGCACTTGTACGTGGACCGCGTGGACCTGTGTTCGTATGGTAATTCTAAGCCGTTTAGGGTGCGGATTGTCAATAAATTCAACGACAACTTCGATTATTTTTACATCAAAAACGCCGACGCTTCGCGGATTTACGGGCTTGAGCTCGAACACATTCTTTCACCCAATCGTATCAGCTACCTCACGAGCGGCGACTCTCTCGTCGAAGAACACATTGCGGGGATTCCTGGCGATATGTTTATCAAAGTCTATCTCCACGACCCCAATCTCAACGCGATTCGATTTTGTAAAGAGTTTGTGAAGTTCAACGAACGCTGTTTTGTGCGGCTTTTGGGCGATATGCACTCCTCCAATTTTGTGGTGGACATCACCCCCGACTTTGAAGAAATGTACTATCGGATTCGCTCTATTGATTTTGACCAACAGTCTTACGAAGGCAAAAAAGCGGTGTATCTGCCGCAGTATTTCAAACAGAACAACGCCATCATCGAACTGGGCATGAAATTGCTCACGCCCGAAAGTGTGCGGCAATACCAAATCGAAGAACGCTCGCTCATTGCGGGGCGCATACGGGTAGAGGGTACGCGCCTCAACGACCTCATGCGCGTGATGATGGAGGACACTATTTGTTGGCCCCAAAATTTGGAGCAACTCAAACGTGAGCTCTCGAAGCACTACCGCAACAAAACCTTTCTCCAGTGCAAAAGCATGGGAGAACTGGTGATGAAGAGTTTAGAATTGGTGACTATCCACTGAGTTTAGTGCTTGTTGGCAGCGAGTAGCAAGCAAATCCAACCGACAATCATCAGCGTACCACCGATGGGTGCTATCGCTCCAAACGCCCGCACGCCCGTAAAACATATCGCGTAGAGTGCCCCCGAAAAAATCAACACGCCAATCATAAAGGCATAGCCCGACCAATTGTACCATTTGTGGGCAACGGCGGGTGCGTTTTGTAACAGCAATCCTACCAAAATCAAGGCCAGAGCGTGATAAAATTGATACTTGACGGCAGTTTCAAAGGTGTCCATACGCCCTGACGCTTCGAGTGTGGACTTGAGGGCATGCGCGCCGAAAGCACCAAGTGCTACGCCCAACGCGCCCAAAATGGCGCCCGATTGAAGAAAAAGTTTTGACATTCGTAAAAGCCTGTTATCCGTTGTTTGTTATTCGTTATTTGATTTGACGAGATTTTTCAACAACAAATAACGGCCAATAACTGATAGAAAAAACATTTTTTTGAGTTTTTTTGTGCGATTTTTTGGTCAGAACAGAACAAAGATAAACGGAACACGGAA
>JALOLW010000434.1 GCA_025455795.1 Spirosomataceae bacterium | reverse complement strand
TTCGCAATATGCTCCTCAAAAATCTGCTGGGCTTGTCGTAGCGATACTTCCGAATACCACTGATTGGCGGGCTGAACGCACATAATCGGGGCGTGTTTACAGCGGTCGGTACACTCAATTTTGACAATCTCCACGTCGTCTTTGAGACCCGCTTCTTTGATGGCATCTTTCAGAAAACGCCTGATTTCCTTGTGTTTGCCGCACTTACTGCCATCGCAGAGAAAGATGGCTTTATCGGGGAAATGTAGTTTGCTCATTTGATTTTTGGGGTTTACCAGCCTACGTATCCTTCGGGAGAGATGCCTTTGAGCCGCACGTAGCACAACGCCTGGGCGCGGTGGTGGATGATGTGGTTTTCCATGGCGTAGAAAAACCGCCAATTGGGCATTTTATCGCCCGCAAAACCGCGTATTTCGTTGAGTTTGGCGGGGGTTTGCTGGGCTACAACTTCGCTTACCCAATCATAAAAACGCCCGATTTCGGCGGCTACTTGGGCTTTGCTGAGTTTGTCAAAATCGGTGCCGTTGTCAAAAGGATTTTTGACGGCGAAACGGTCGGCCAACTGCGCCGCTGTGAAAGTAATGCAATGCACGAAGTGCGACCGAAACGTCATGGCTTCGGGTGTGTAGTGAAAGTTGAGGTGTTCTTCGGGCATTTGGTTGAAAATCGCCAAGGTGTAAGTCCGTGAGCGTTTCCAAGCGGGCGCAAATTCCTCCGCAAAGTTTTTGTAAGGCTCGTTTTGAGCGTGAGCGTGTGTACCGACGAGGGCAGTACCGCCTACCAAGGCTTTAAGTGCAGTATTCCGATTCATTTTTGTTGGGGGTTTGTTGTTGAAAAACAACGCAATTTGGGCATTTCTATCGAAAATCACCAAAATAAGGTTCAAATAACCAGTAACCAATCACCAACAACTGGCTGTTTATTTTGCTTTTGTGATTACTTTTGCCACATCAATTTTCCGATTCAATCACACATCAACCACCACCGTTCAATGGAAATCCGTATTGAAAAAGACACAATGGGCAAGGTAGAAGTTCCTGCCCACGTATATTGGGGCGCGCAGACGCAACGTTCCATCATGAATTTTCCAATAGCCCAAGACATCAACAAAATGCCCAAGGAAATCATCAGGGCGTTTGCGTATTTGAAAAAAGCCGCCGCTATCACCAACTTCGAGGCAGGCGTGTTGCCAGAAGACAAAAAAAATCTCATCGCGCAGGTGTGTGACGAGATTTTGGAAAGCAAACTCGACGACCAATTTCCGCTTGTGGTGTGGCAAACAGGCTCAGGTACGCAGTCAAACATGAACTGCAACGAGGTGATTGCCTACCGCGCCCACGTCATCAACGGCGGCTCGCTGCTCGACGAAAAGAAATATTTGAACCCTAACGACGACGTAAACAAGTCACAGTCGTCCAATGACACCTTCCCCACGGCCATGCACATTGCGGCCTACAAAATGCTCATTGAGGTGACAATTCCGGGGATTCAGAAGCTCCGCGATACCCTTAAAGCCAAATCGGAGGCGTTCAAAGATGTCGTAAAAATCGGGCGCACGCACTTCATGGATGCCACCCCGCTCACGTTGGGGCAAGAGTTCTCAGGCTACGTGTCGCAGTTGGATCACGGCTTGCGGGCCATTAATCATACGTTGGCGCATTTGTCGGAGTTGGCACTTGGGGGTACGGCAGTAGGTACGGGTATCAACACGCCAAAAGGCTACGCCGAAAACGTCGCCAAGCACATTGCTACTTTGACGGGTTTGCCTTTTGTAACTGCCGAAAATAAGTTTGAAGCCCTCGCTGCCCACGATGCCATTGTAGAAGCCCACGGTGCGCTCAAAACCGTGGCCGTGAGTTTGATGAAAATCGCCAACGATATTCGGATGCTGTCGTCGGGGCCGCGCGCGGGGATTGGGGAGATTTTTATTCCTGACAACGAACCCGGTAGCTCTATCATGCCCGGCAAAGTGAACCCCACGCAGTGCGAAGCCATGACGATGGTGGCTTGCCAGGTGATGGGCAACGACGTGGCCATCAACATCGGAGGGTCCAACGGTCACTTTGAACTGAACGTGTTCAAACCCGTGATGATTTACAACTTCTTGCACTCTGCCCGCTTGATAGGCGATGTGTGCGTGGCGTTCAATGACAAGTGCGCCGTGGGTATCGAACCACTGACCGACAACATCCGCAAGCACGTCAATAACTCGCTCATGCTCGTAACTGCCCTCAACCCCAAAATCGGGTACTACAACGCGGCGGCGATTGCCCAAGACGCCCACAAACGCGGCATCACGCTCAAACAAGCCGCGCTTGAGTTTGAACTCAAAGGCTTGGACTTTACGCAGATGACTGAGGAGCAATTTGACGCATGGGTGCGCCCTGAAGACATGGTAGGAAGCCTCAAATAAACTTTTTTCTCAACCCTTTCAACTTCATCATCATGGATGCCGCACAACTCCCCGCAGGGCTTCAACTGCCCAAAGGTATTTCGCCCCGCTTGTTTTTCAACTCGCATGAGGAGGCTCGTCACCACCGCAAACAAATGCTGGTGGCCGCTTTCCGACTGTTTGACCGCTTTGGCTTCAACGAGGGTGTAGCAGGCCACATCACTGCCCGCGACCCCGAACTGACCGACCACTTTTGGGTCAATGGCTTCGGGGTGGATTTTGGTAGTATCAAAACCTCCGACCTGATTTTGTGCAACCATGATGGTGAAGTGGTAGAAGGCAAATACTCGGTCAATCGGGCGGCGTTTGCGATTCACTCGCAGGTCCACCAAGCCCGCCCCGACGTGATAGCCGCCGCCCACGCGCACTCAATTTACGGCAAGGCGTTTTCGAGTTTGGGTCGCTTGCTCGACCCGCTCACCCAAGATGCCTGTGCGTTTTTTGAAGACCACGGACTGTACGATGATTTTGGGGGCGTAGCCAACGACCTCGAAGAAGGACAACGCATTGCCAAGGCCGTAGGAAGCTACAAAGCGGCGGTGTTGCAAAACCACGGCCTCATCACCGTAGGCCAAAGCGTAGAAGAAGCCGTTTGGTGGTTTATCACGATGGAGCGAAGTTGTCAGGCGCAGTTATTGGCCGAAGCAACGGGCCACCCAACCCAAAAAATAGACCGTGACACCGCCCTCAAAGTACGCGCCGACATTGGATTTCCGTTGGCGGGATTGTTTCAATTCCAGCCTTTGCTCCAAAAAATTCGACGAGAAGTTCCCAATTTGTTTGACGAATAAAAAACACGCGAGCCGCCCGTTTGGGCGGCTCGCATCGGTTGTAAGCAACATTTTACAAGTATAAACTATGGTTCCTAATACCCAATGAGTGCGTTTTTTTCAAAAATCACAAAACAATAGTCTTTGACAAATAAAGTTTGGATCTGCTCAAGATTAGCCTCAAATATGTCCACTAAATCATTATTGCGGATGTTTCCCAGTTTTAGTTGGAGAACACGTGGAGGACTTCCTTTTGCCTAAAAATATTCGGCAAAATCCTCATCTTTGGTGACAATGATTCGTGATTCCGCAACGGCGATTACCCTGATTTGTTCGTCACTCAGAAATTGCGCTTTGGGGTAATTGGTAGTATGAGTGGCGTCAAATCCTTTCCGGCGCAAATAAGCGAACCGCTTGCATTATACCCGAATCGGCCGCTGGCGGCCCCTTCCATCCAGGGTCAGCC
>JALOLW010000054.1 GCA_025455795.1 Spirosomataceae bacterium | reverse complement strand
TACGCGCTACAAACCAACGGATAAGTCATTCGAGCCACTGGTCAGATGTACTGTACCAAATGATAATTGCAAAATTTTTTGAAAAAATATCTACCTCAACTTTGCTTCGTCAAATCGCACAAACCAACGGTGCAAACAATTAAAACAAACATAACCCAATGCAAATCAAACTACTCTTTCTCGCAAGTATCATTACGCTATTTACTTCATGCCAAAAAGACGACGTCAATGGCAGTGATTCGACGTTTTTTAAAGCCACCACCAAAGAGGCCAATACTTCTACGAAAGTCTATAACATCACAGAAGGGGAGTTTTCGGTCAATTTTAGATAAAACAACGATGATACAAGTGCTAAGAAAAACTTACGTGCAGCCGCAAGAAGTAATGCTGCTCAAAGCCAATATCAACTACACGGAGTTTCATTTTGAGAATGGTGAAGTACTCCTCATCTCCAAAACCCTCAAAAGTTTCCAAAATACTTTTCATCAGTACGGTTTTGTGAGAATCAATAAATCAGACATGATCAATGTCCAGTATCTCACCAGCACCCGCGCCAAATACAGCTACGTGACCCTCACCAATAACCTCGAACTGAGCGTGTCGCGCCGTCGAAGAAAAGATGTCAAGAATATGGTGTTGTCTTAAACGGTAACCATTGAAGCGTATTTAATCGTAATTTTGGCAAAAATGAATCTGTTTGTTTCATTTTTGCCAAAATCATGAACTCAAAAACAACGCTGATTGCTTTTCTTCGCGGTATCAATGTGGGAGGCCGCCACAAAGTACCCATGCCCGAACTACGTAAAACCCTCATTGGCATGGGTTTTGAGAACATTAGGACGCTGCTTAACTCAGGCAATGTAGTCTTTGATACAGCCAGAGAAGACACTTGGGCGATTGAGGAAGAGATTGAAAACCACTTGTCTGGTGTTTTTGCCTTCCCAATTCCAGTGATTGTTTGTCCCAAAACGGCCCTCGTTGATTTGGTAGCAGCCAATCCTTTTGCCAACCAAGTGGTGAATGAAAATACCAGGCTTTACGTGTCTTTTTTGAAATCCCCTCCTCTATTCAGCCTCACTACACCCTGGTTTTCCAAAGACAAAACCTATCAGATTCTTTCCGTTGACGACAAAATCATTTGCAGTGTTTTGGACCTTTCGAGCACCCAAACCTCCAAAGGCATGGACGAGCTGGAAAAATTGTTTGGCAAAGCAATCACCACCAGAAACTGGAACACTGTCTTGAAAGTGATTGAGATGTAGTCAAAAACCCTACAATTCCGCCACGTTGAAGCGTACTTGGATACCGCCCTGCGTAGTAGCCCGGCGGAAGGAATTGAGTACGTAGGGATTGTTGAAAGTACGGTCAAAATACACTTGAATCGTCCACAGTTTGCTCACAGTATAGTTGAGTTGGGGGCGAAGTTGGAAGTTATAGTTGCCCATTACCGCCACGGGGGCTTCTTCAAACCGCCGCTGAATCATGCGCGTTTGCCTGATGGTAAACGTACAGCGGAACTGCAAATCGTTTTTAAGACGCTTGTACTCGCCATTGATGCGGAAAGGCAGCCGCACGTTGTTGCGCGTAAAACCCGCCGAGGCCGTCACGTCGCGGTTGAAGAGTTCTGCCACTTGCGAGTTCGATAGATTGAGCGTTACGTTGCGGTCTTGGTTGTAAGTCAAGTTCAAATCCATCTTTGACACGGTACGCGCTCGTACTCCAATCAGCGGCCCAAATTTTTCTTGCATCGAAATCGTACTCATCATAAAAATCGGCACAAACTGATTGTTTTCGTTGAACAACACCGCCGTCGGGTAGTTCATCACGGCCAGATTGACCGCCAACGCGCCGTAGTCGAGCGACGAGGTGAAGTTGCCCACGCTGTACGTAGATTGATAGCTGTGTTCCAACGAAAACGAACTAAACACCTTCTTGAAGCCCGGCAACTGCGACAAGCCGTTGTAATCCACGCGCCAGTTGGGCATGGGCAAAATGATTTTACCGCCGTTGCGTCCTCTAAACGGCACGCGGTCGAGGTCTATGTCGTTGGGGTCTTTGCCGTTGTAAGCCGCAAAAAACGCGGGCAACAGCACATCCTGCGAGTTGAGGTTGTACTCACCTCCCTTGAAATCAGGACGTTGGCGTTGGAGCGTTGTCAGGCGGTCGAGAATGACTTGACGGTGGGCCTTGAACTGGTCAAAAATAGGCGAGGTATTGTCGTTGTTGATTTTGGCAAAAGCCGTCCGAAACGACATGAATGACATTTGGAAATTTCCGTTGCGAATCGCACTCTGGACTTGATAAGGCCCGCCCGCTGTTTCGGGCCGATAAAACTCGCGGTAGTCGTCGCCGCGCGTGACGCGGGCTTCGAGTTGGAGGTTGAAATCTTTGAACGGCTGCACGCGCGTCCTCATGCTAAACGTGCGGTTGAGGGTCTGCATGAAAGGCATGTTCAACTGCGTACTTTGCGACAACCAGCCATTTTCGGCGGCGCGGTAGTGAATCGTGCGGTCTTGGCTTCCAAAAATAAACGGCAGTCCGGGCGCGTTGAGGACATCCAAACCGAACGCGCGTGGTTGGAAAGGCAAAAAGCCCGGCAGCGTGGTGGTTTCTTGGCGGTTGTACTCTACATCTATGCCCCGCACGGCCATCAGAAAGCGCGTGAGGTTTTTGAGGACGCGGCTCGGTTCGCGGCGCACGTCTTCATCGTCGCCGGGGCTGCGGGCAAAATTCTTGCGCGGCGTAGAGGGGCGATTGGCAAAGTTGAGGTAACGAATCTTGTTGTACAATTTCACAAAGTCAATTTTTCCTCGAATGTTGCGGTCCAAACTGTTGCGGGCAATGTTGCCAAACGGAATGTTCAACGAATCACCAATCCCCAAAGAGTTGGCTTGGTATTGGTAGCCAATGCGGTGGCCGTAGTCGGCGTTCATCCAGTCGAGCAACGGGATTTTGTCGAGCGGAAGGCGGTACGTGAGCTGCACGTTTTGGTCGAAGTTTTTCATACGCCCTAAGTTCCTGATGTTGCGCCACATCGAGTCGCGCTTTATTTCGGTGTCTATCGCGCCTTGCGGCTCGTCCACGATGGCATTGGCGCGGGCCGAGTAGGTCAGCACCACGCTCTTGGTAAGGTTCCAGTTGAGGTCGTAGCTGCGATTGAACAAGAAAAACTTCTCATAAAACGGTGCTTGTCCCGACTCGGTCAGGTCGCCACTGCGGTAAAGCGTGCTGATAAAACTGCGGTCCACGTCGAAGCGCACGGCTACTTGCGAGGGCAACAGGTTGAGATTAAATTCTTTGAGCAGTTCCAAATACGGTCTGTCCATGTTTTTGGCCTTTTGGAAAGGCTGCCAGGGCTTTTGCGGAAAGCCGTACTGATACACTATCCCGCCTCGGTATTGGCGTTGGGTGTAGTCAGAAGTAGTGCTGCTTCGGCGGGTTTGTTCGTTGAAAGCGTAGGTAAAGGCCAAGTTTTCCACGTCCCAAAAATGTCGTTTGGCACTCGGATTGGTCTTCGTTTTGCGAACATTGGTAAAGTTAAATCCTCGTCTTTCGGCGCGTTCGATGGCCGCGTTTTCGAGTTGCAGTCGTCGCGGGTCATTTTCGCCAAACTTCTCCAAAGCCGTTTTGAGCGGCATATCGGGGTCAAAAGGGTTGAAGTGCGGGGTCACGTCGCGCAGGTCATAATTGACATAAAGCGGAATTTTGAAACCCCACCGCTCGGGCAGCAGCTTATCGGCTGCAATGGCCGCCGAAAGGCTAAACTCGCGGAGGTTGTCGCGGGAGCGGTCGGCGGGTTTTTGCTGAATGGCCCCAAACCCAAAAGTTGTGATTTTACCCGCCATCTGAATCGTGGCAAAATCGGCCAGCTTGATGTCGGCGCGGGCCACCGCCGCAATGCCCGACTGGTTTTCAAAACCTGCTACGTGAAATTCATTGACCCAAATACAAAAACTCTTGGATTGCTGGTCGGCAGAACGGGGATTGCGCATTCCCATCATAATCACCATGATATTGCTCAAATCGGGCCTACCCACGACCGTAATCCGATAAACGCGCCCCAGTTCGTCGCGCTTTTCGATGGTGTAAGCCAGTTGATTTCGATGTCTATTTCGTTTTGTTGCGGCCATACTACCTCTGGCTCGTTGCGGTTGGGCGGCGTGGCTTGGAGGTTGGTCACTTCGATTTCGTAAAAATGCTCCGAGACGTCCGTTCCCAAGCGCATGAAGGCGGTCACTTGCCCGCTTTCGTCTTGGTCGTTGTGCATATGGACGTACATTTTGAGCCGCTTGCGGAAGAGCAAGTTGGTACTCGGTACGTTTTTGAACGCCGCGCGGGCGTCGCCGTCGCGCAGGTCAGACACGCACAGGCTCATGGCTTGCTCGTTGAGGGGGCGTTGGTTGATGGTCGTGAAATCCACGTCGCGCTCCCAACCTGCAGGAACGGCATAAATCTGACGCCGCCCGCCTGTCACGGTCTGCGCGCTGTTTTCTTCGGCACTTACGGTAGCGATTTTAAACTGCGCGTCGTAAGGTTCGGGTACTTCTTGGAGGCCACGGGCGTTGAGGTCGCCCACATACTTGCGGTATTGGGTAGCGACCAACTGCAACTGCGCGAAGCGCAACACCACGGGTTGCTCCCAGTCGGTCATGTACATTCTCACAAAACGGATGGACTTGAAGCCGTTGATGTTGCCCACTTTGCGCGTAAACTCCCGCACAGGCACGCGAAACAAGTACCAATCCACGCTCTCACCCCCAGAAACAGCCGCCGTCACTTTATCTACAATGTACGGTTTGCCCACGTCCAACTGCCCCGGTTTGAGGTCAATCTCGTATTCGTAGTAGCCTTCTTGGTCATTGATGGTATTGTCTTGGTTGAGGTCTTCGGCGTCGGGGAGGTTGGTGGCAGCGGCGGTGATGTCGTTGTTGCTCTGAAACTCAGGGGTGTTGTTTTCCATCCCCATAAAGTTTTTGTAACGCTCCACGATTTTTTTGTTGGCACTGTCGGCTTTGCTGCTGAAATAAAACTCAAAGTCATCGCCAGAGGGGTCTGCTTCGATTTTACGACGGGCTTCGGTTTTGAGGTTGGAGGGCAGTCGTTGGAGATAATCGTTAAAAAACGTCCGTTCTTCGGCATTGCTCAACCCGTCCAAACCCACGTCTTGCTTTTCCCGCGCACCGGGTTCGTTGGTAAAAGCATTGATGATAAACTGCTGCTTGGTCGAAAACCCCCAAGGAGTGCGTGCTACGTTGGCATTTTGTCCACCCACGGTATTAAGGCGTTTTTCGTCCAGTGGCAACCCGTTTTCAAAATCATAACGGCCATTTTTGACAATGTCTTCGGAGGCTTCACCGAGCGTAAAATAAAGTTTGCCACCCGTGCGGTTGTTTTGGTTGAAAAAACCGTCGCGGACAATCCCGTTGGGGCCTTGTTTGAAAGGGTCCATCATCCAAAACTCCAAAATCTCGACGTTGGCATTGTCAAAATCAGGGTCAGAGCTGATGGCGCGCGTAATGGCTCCAAAATTTCGACGGGGGTTTCGGAGATTACCGTCGGGGTCGAGGTTGGGGTTGTAGTTGTACACTCCCCTTTCGTGCGGGTAATAGGCCACGTCCAAAATCGCTTCGGGCAGATTGACCAAAAACGCACCTCTCCCCGTAAAAATTTCTTGGGGGGTGAAAAGCCGCTCATAGACGTTGTTGAGGTCTTCTGCCGTGATGTTGGTGGGGCGGTCGCGCAGTCCTACTTGGGCATTGGGCGAAAAGCTGATGTCTATCGTATAAGCCGACATCTTGGCGCGGTTGTAGGCGTATTCGAGGGGATTGTCGGGTGTGCCTTGCGGAAATTGGAGCGGGGTCCCTCCTACGCGCCAGCGAGTGGGTTGGCGGGTGAGGTCAAACTGCGTGCGGGCTGCTTCAAAGTCATCCACGATGATGCGATTGCGCACTTTGGGGTGCAGTCCCGCAAACGACTGGGCCACTTCTCCCTGAAAATTGATGCTCGAAGGTTCTTTGGTTTGCAACAAGGGCAGAGCGTCCAGCATCCGGGTCAAAAACTGCGATTCTTTGCGGAAGTTAATATCAGCCCCGATAACGCTGTTGTTGATGGGGTCGTTGCCGAGGGCGGCGCGGGTCAAAAAGCCCGGGGGCGTTTCGCGCATCCGCATGGCCGTCACCCCAAAACGCATGTTGGCGTTGGCGGTGTATTCGAGGCGCGTACCGAGGGTGGTACGGATTTGGTTGTTGAACAAATCAGGCTGCTCGTAGCATACTTCGATGTCACGGCCAGAGTTTAGCACGCTCTCGTTGGTGATACGTACGGCACCTTGGCCTTCGACCGTAAAATCACTGCCCGGCTGCAACTGCATCCCACCCGCCCGCACCACTACGGAGCGGTCAGATACGCCAAAAGGTAGCTGAATGGTAGCCCCACCCGCCGAACCTTGGAAAGTACCCTTCAAGAAAAATTTATTCTTTTCGGTAATCTGTTGCGCGTCAATCTGGGTGGTACGATAAAGTTCATTGAACACGTACTTGTTGCGAAGCACTTCTTCGTCGGGGTCAAATTTTTTGCCTAAACTCGCCCCAAATGGCTCCAAGGTCGGAAATATCAACCGTCCAAAACGGGTATCTACCGTCACGCCTTCCACAAAGTCAAAGTTGCCATCACCAATCGGATTGCGCTGACTGTCCAAAACGGGGTCATTGACGGGGTTCAATTTGTCCAAGCCCATCACGCGCAGCAGCGGTACGTTGGCGAGTTTGCGGCCTTCTTGAAGGTGGGGGTTGTCTATACCTGTGAGGTCGTCTTTGTAAATGACCCGCATCTGAAAATTCTGCTTGCTCAACTGCGACGTATTGAGCGAATAGATGTTTTTCATCATCAAATCCCACAATGGATGCTGGGTGTTGTTGCGAATCGTAGCCGAGCGCAACAGCTTCAATACCAGCACTTCATCGTCGCGGCGTGCTTGATAGTCTTCGGTGAGTTCGCCTACTTTAAAACGCTGTCCATTGAGGGTATATTCGTACGCTACCGCCAGTACCTCGTCGTTGCGGAGAGGCGTCAAAAGCGATACGTAGCCGAGTTCTGGATGAAATTTAAACTCACGTTCGGTGAGTTTGCGCGCACCGCGCAGGAGGTCGTAGTCAGTGCCACGTTTTAGGTTGTAATTGCTTTCTACGACAAACGTAGTGCGGTCGGCTTCGCGGAGTTGGGTATCTTCCGTGAGTTTTTGGTACAGTCCGTTGTTTTTATTGTCCACGGGGCGATTGGGCGTAATCGGCTGTAAAACGGGCAATTCTCTGCTAAACGGCTTGCTTTCACCCATGTCCGAAAACGCCACTATGTTGCGGAGCGTTTCGGTGTTGTTGTTGCGATTGGTCACGTAGGCTTCCACGCGCGTGATGGTCACACCCGACAAAATCATGGGGAGGTTGCTCAACCAACGCTCGTAATTGTCGCGGAAATAATAAGACAAAAAGAAGTGACGGTTTTCGTCGTAGTTGTCGGCGCGTAGTTCAAACTGCCGATTTTGCGCCCCGCCGCGCAGCGTCATACACTGCTGCCGCGAAAGCTGTTGAGAAGCCAAAAGGCCAACGTTCAAACGTCCAAAACGCAAATCCAACCGCAAACCGCGCAGGTTTTGGACGCTCGGAATGAGTTGAAGTGGTAGCTGCCAGTTGATGTTACCCGCCTGTACTCGCTGTATAATACTCTCGTTTTCAGGAATATAGCTTTGTTCTCCAAAGTCACTCTGCCCCATTCCCATTCCCCCCATGTTGTTTTGTCCAAAACCATTCTGCCCCATGCCGTTTTGTCCAAAACCGCCTTGATTCTGCCCAAACCCACCCTGATTCATTCCATTTTGTCCAAGATTTGAGCCGTTGGGCAGGTTGTTACGGTTGGGAAGCCCCCCGGGGCGGTAATCAAGTTTAATTTGGTTTTCAAAGTTAAAACTTGACTTGGTGTCCCAGTTGGTGTTGAGTCCTAAGTTATCACCGATTTTTCCGTTGAAGTTAATATTGATTTGTTCGTTGAAAATCGGAATTGTTTGGCGACGTTGGCGAATCGGGATTTGGGGATTGTCAATGTTTTGATGCAAAACGCCCACATCCAACAGCACGAAGCCATTGGGTTTAAAGTCCACCAAATTGCTCCCGAAAATGCGGTCAAGGCCCGGAGGCAAATCCAATTTGGGCAGCAGTCCGCGCGCGCCCAACGCGCCCTTGCCGTCTTGCTTGGCCGAATAATCGCGCATCAAATTGTTGAAAACCCGACGATCTTGAAGTTTTTGAAAATCCTCATAACTCATCGTGAGCGGATTGCGATAATCAAGCGGTTTGGCTTTGAGTTCGCCCACGCGCTCATACACCGACATTTTGCGGGTCGTGTCCATCTGAAAATCGTTGCTGAGGCTCTTGGGGTCTTTCAGATACAGCGATGAGCGCGGCGGCTTCACCACGTAGCGATTGGTGAATCGGTCTTCCCAACGCGAGTACAACAACCGCCGACGTTGGCGGTTGGCACGGCTGGTATCTACGGGGGCTGTCCGACGAGCAGGGGCTGTTTGTGCCATAACCTCCTGAAAGTCAAGCAGTATAAGCATCCCCAAAAGCGTCCAAATCAGATACGAATGAGTCAAAATACGATAGAGATTTTTATGGCTCCTCACGGTCTTTGGTTTAGTCTTGCGTTCTCTGAAATTTAAACGGCTAAAACCTTGCCAATCGTGCCTTTTTGAAGAAAAAAAAATCAACATTCGGAAAGTTTTGAAAACTTTCCGAATGTTGATGCTGTCCCTAAACTAAATTTGGGGACTTGATGGCTTCGCGTCTCCGACACATTACTTGGCATACGCCACTGAGCGCATTTCACGGATAACGGTCACTTTGATTTGACCCGGGTACTGCATTTCTTTTTCGATTTTCTGCGAAATATCAAACGACAATTTGCTCGCCGTTTCGTCGGTGACGCTGTCGGAATCTACAATCACGCGCAGTTCGCGGCCCGCTTGGATGGCGTAGCACTTATCCACCCCTGGGAAATTGTTGGCAAGGGCTTCCAAATCTTTGAGGCGTTGGATATATGATTCCATCATTTCGCGGCGCGCGCCGGGGCGTGACCCTGAGATAGCATCGCAGATTTGGATGATGGGCGAAATAATGCTTGTCATTTCGATTTCGTCGTGGTGGGCACCGATGGCGTTGCACACTTCGGGGTGTTCTTTGTATTTCTTAGCCAGCTCCATCCCGAGCAGTGCGTGCGGCAGTTCGCTTTCTTCGGCAGATACTTTGCCGATGTCGTGGAGCAAACCTGCGCGTTTGGCAAGTTTGGCGTTGAGGCCGAGTTCGGAGGCCATTGTAGCACACAGCCGCGCCACTTCGCGCGAGTGCTGAAGGAGGTTTTGACCGTAAGACGAGCGGAAACGCATCCGACCTACCATTTTGACCAATTCTGGATGCAGGCCATGCACGCCCAAATCTATGACTGTCCGCTCGCCGATTTCTACGATTTCGTCGTCAATATTTTTCTTGGTTTTGGCCACTACTTCTTCGATACGGGCGGGGTGAATCCGTCCATCTTGCACGAGGCGGTGCAGCGACAAACGCGCTATCTCGCGGCGCACGGGGTCAAAACCCGAAATTACGATAGCTTCTGGGGTATCGTCCACGATGATTTCGCAGCCCGTAGCGGCTTCCAACGCCCGAATGTTGCGCCCCTCACGACCGATGATTTTGCCCTTCACGTCGTCGCTTTCAATGTTGAATACCGACACCGTGTTTTCGATGGCCTGCTCCGACGCCGTGCGCTGAATCGTCTCAATCACAATCTTTTTGGCTTCTTTGGTAGCGGTGAGTTTGGCCTCGTCTATGGTAGATTTGATAAGGGCCGAGGCTTGCGACTGCGCGTCGGCTTGGAGGGCTTCGATGAGTTGCTCTTTGGCTTGCTCTTTGGTGAGATTTGCAATTCTTTCCAACTGTTCCACCTGCGAGCGGTGCATTTTTTCGGCTTCTTCGCGGCGTTTGTTGGCGGTGATGGTTTGTTGTTCGAGGTTGGTTTTCAAGCTCTCCAACTCATTCTCCCGGCGCTTGTTCTGCTCGGTCATCTGGTTGAGCTGCTGCTCACGCTGCTTGATTTTTTGCTCGTTTTGAATGATGGTCTGCTTGCGGCTGTTGTAGTCTTCTTCAAACTCGCTTTTGAGCTTCAAATACTTTTCTTTGGCTTCGAGAATACGGTCTTTTTTGATGTTCTCGGCGGTAATTTCGGCATTTTTGATGATTTCGTTGGCCCTTACTTGGGCTTCTTCTTCCGTTTTTTTGTTAGATTTTTTTAGCACAAAATAAACAATAGCTGCGCCCACGGCGGCTGAAACGACGGCATCGAGTAAAAACAAAACTATATCTGACATTGACGTAGGTGTTTGTTGGGTTGAACATATATTCCCTCAAACAGCCGCGTTTACGGAAGTCTATAACGGATAGGATATGACGAGATAAAAGTGGGCGATTATTGGCCCGACACGTCGGAAAGTTTTTGGAGGGTTTCTAAACGTCGAAACACCTCCGATTGTATCGTGTCTAAGTCTTTATCACCTTTAAGACGTGCTACCATAACATCTATGCAGACCTTCGACAGTATTTCCACTTTATCGGGTTCACCTTTTACTTGCGACATTCGTTTGCTTACTTGCTCATCCACGATTTTGCCCGCCTCGCGCATGATAGCCTCCTCTTCGGTTGAGTTGGCCCACATATCATACGTTTTATCAGCTATTTTGATTTTAACGGATATTCTCATCTCGGATGGCTGATGGTCAAATTTAGAGCGTTTCCAACAACGCTACTGTTTCATCAATATAACGAATGTACTCGTCAAGCCTATTGTTTAGCTCCGAAAGCGCGTTGGCGTTTTTCGGGTTTTTCACAATAATAGACAATTGTTTTAAATTATTTAACTTTTCCTTCAAAGAAACTTCATTGTCGCGCAATTTCTTGTTTTCAGCACGGAGTATTTTTCCCTCTTGGTAAAGGTTCTTAAATTCCTCCCCTTGCTGCTTAAAACTGTCTGAAAGTGCCTGAAAACGAGTCTGTAACTCGGAATACCGCGCTTTTTGGTGTTCCAACTCTTTTTGCGTGGTCACCACGTTATTTTCAATCAGTTGAAATTGGAAATTCAACTGCTCCAAAACGCGGTTATCTTTGAAGGTCACAAGTTTCATGCCACAAAGGTAGAAAATACTCTAAAAAAACACCACACTTATAGGGGCAATCACTTTTTTACCCGTCTTTTAGTTTGAAATCCAGTATTGATTTAGATGGTATTGAGTACGTAGTATTGGGTATTGCGTAACAACCTATCTAAATACCCAATACAAAAACTCAATACACATTACGCAATAATCCCAATACACATTACACAATACGCACTACTCAATACACATTACACAATAATCCCAATGTACTCAAACTCCACTCCTGTCCGCATTTTGTTCGCGCTCTTGTTTTTAGGCACCACGCTCACATCTGCTTACGCCCAGCAATGGACGAGCCTGTTTGACGGCAAAACCCTCAAAGGTTGGAAACAACTCAACGGACAAGCCAAATATGAAGTCAAAGATGGTGTCATCATCGGCACGGCGGTTCCCAATACCCCAAACTCTTTTTTGACCACCGAAAAAGACTACGGTGATTTTATTTTTGAATGTGAACTCAACGTGGACGAAGGACTCAACTCGGGCATTCAGATTCGTAGCTTGTCCAAGCCCGACTACCAAAATGGCCGCGTACACGGATACCAAGTAGAAGTAGATGCTACCGACCGTGGCTATTCGGGCGGGATTTATGACGAAGCCCGCCGTGGATGGCTCTACATCAATGACCTCAACGAACCCGCCAAAAAAGCCTTCAAACGCAACAATCAGTGGAACAAATACCGCATTGAGGCCATTGGTACGTCGCTGCGTACTTTTGTCAATGGCGTAGAAGTAGCCCACGTCATAGACGACATGACCGCGAGCGGCTTCATCTGTTTGCAGGTACATTCGATTCGCAGCAAAGAAGACGAAGGCAAACAAATCCGTTGGCGCAATGTGCGTATCCAAACCACCAACCTCAAACCTTCGCCCGTGGGGAACATCCGCGTGGAAAATTACCTCGCCAACCACTTGTCAGATACCGAAAAAGGGCAAGGCTGGAAATTGTTGTTTGACGGTAAAAGCCTCGAAAACTTCCGCGTGGTCAATAGCACCGAAACCCCCACCAAACGCTGGAAGGTAGAAGATGGTACTGTTATGGTGAGCAAGTCGGACGGTAGCGAAACGGGCAACGACATCCTCACCCGCGAAGAATTTAAAGCGTTTGAACTGAGCTTTGATTTTCAATTGTCAGAAGGTGCCAACAGTGGCGTGAAGTATTTTATCAACGAAAAATACGATACCAAAGGCAAATCGGGCATTGGGCTTGAGTTTCAGGTATTGGACGACGACAAGCACCCCGACGCGAAAATGGGCGTGGTGGGCAACCGCACCATCGGCTCGCTGTACGATTTGATACCCGCCGACAAAGCCAACAAACGTGACATCAAACGCCCCATAGGCAACTGGAACAAGGGCCGCGTGGTGGTATATCCCGACAACACCGTGGAACATTATCTCAATGGCCACCGCGTAGTGGCGTACCGTCGTGGTGACAATATTTACAAGGCGTTGGTAGCGCGAAGCAAATACAAAGATTGGGAAAACTTCGGCATGGGCGAAAAAGGGCCGATTCTCCTCCAAGACCACGGTGATACAGTCAAATTTCGCAGCCTCAAAATCAGAGAATTGTCAAAATAAAAAACCAATTTTCGCTGTTTCGGATTTGAAATCCGAAACAGCGAAAATTAAGAAGTTGGCATTTGTTATTGCGTTTGGCCTATTCCGAGCGACAACGTAAATGTCAACACAACTTTGCAACCGCTTCTTTGATGCGGCGGCAGGCTTCGATGAGGTTTTCGTCGGAGGCGGCAGTGGAGATTCTGATACAGTCTGGCGCACCAAAACCCGACCCCGCTACGGTGGCTACATAGGCTTCGTTGAGCAGCCACAAACAAAAATCGTCGGAATTGTTGATGGCTGTATTACCGTCGGTTTTGCCAAAATAATGGCTCACGTCGGGAAACGCATAAAACGCGCCCTGTGGCACATTGACTTTGAAGCCTGGAATGTCTTTCAAAAGCCCCACCACCAAGTCACGGCGGCGTTGGTAGGCTTCACTCATTTCTTTGGGGGCATCTTGGGGGCCGTTGATGGCCGCCAATGCGGCCCGCTGTGAGATAGAACTCGTGCCTGATGTCACCTGTCCTTGTAGCTTCTCCACGCCCTCGGCTATCCATTTTTCGGCACCGATGTAGCCCAAACGCCAGCCTGTCATGGCGTAGCCTTTGGCCATGCCGTTGACGGTGATAACGCGCTCTTTGATTTCAGGAATTGAGCCGATGCTAAAATGCCCTTCGGACGTGAAATTGATGTATTCGTAAATCTCGTCGGCCAGCACAAAAATATGCTCGTATTTTTCGATGACTTTGCCAATGGCCCGTAGCTCGGCTTCGGTATAGACCGAGCCTGTGGGGTTGTTGGGAGAAGCAAACATCACCACGCGGGTACGACCCGTGATGGCCTCTTCCAACTGCTCGGCAGTCACTTTGAAATCATTTTCAAAACTTCCTTCCAAAACGATGGATTTTCCTTCGGCGAGTTTGACCATTTCAGAATAGCTCACCCAATAAGGCGCGAAAATGACGACTTCTTCGCCGGGATTGACCAAAACTTGAATGACGTTGGCCAGCGAATGTTTGGCCCCCGTCGAAACGACGATGTTTTCGGGTTTCCAGTCAATGTTGTTGTCACGCTTGAATTTGTCGGCAATGGCCTTCCGCAAATCGGCGTAGCCAGCCACAGGAGAGTAGCCGTGGTAGCCTTCATCTATGGCTTGTTTGGCGGCGTCACAGATGTGTTTGGGGGTTTTGAAATCAGGCTCACCAACGCTCAAGCTGATGACTTTGTGGCCTTTCGCCGCGAGTTCGCGGGCTTTTTTGGTCATGGCCAACGTAGAAGACTCTTCCAAGGCATTGATGCGGTCGGCCAAAAGGCTGGCCGTTTCGACAACAGCAGACATATAAAAGACGGTTTTTTTGGTGGATTAACGCGCAAAATTACGACCACCCGTAGGAAAAACCTATTGTTAAGCCAATTTTATCAAAAAAGACCCCTGCTTCTCAAAGTGGAGGCAGGGGTACTTCTAAACAACCCATTTTCGCAATGTTTATCTTTTAATCTTCTATGTGACACACCAGCAGCGGCGTGTGGGTACTCAGCACCATTTCTTTTGAAATACTCGGATTGATGAGCTTGGCGAGCCAATCACGCTTGCGGGTGGCCATTACGAGCAAGTCAGCGTCGTGCTCGTCGGCGTAGTGCTGAAGGCCACTCGTGACAGAGGTCGCTTCTATTGTTTTGAGCGTATAAGGTTTGCCCGCGTAGCGTTGGCCGATGGCTTCGATAAACGCCTCATCGCTAAAAACATCCACTTGAAAATCTTCTTTTACTTTGAGGAGCGTCACTTTTGCGCCCAAATACTCGGCAAAATCAAAGACAAAATCCAAGGCATCTTCTTCGACGTGTTCGAGTTCGGTGGCGTACAATATTTGGTTGATTTCCAGTTTTTCGACATTGGGCGGAATGACCAAAACAGGGCTATCAGTTTGGGCGATGACCGTAGCGGCTACGCTGCCAAACAATTTGTCCAACCACCCGCCCGTACCCGTTCTTCCCATCAAAGTAAGGATGGGCTTTTGGGTTTTGATTTCGTCTAACAACACGTCGGCAGCCGCTCCTACGCGCACGATTCCTTCGCAGTTTACGCCTGTTTGCTGATATTCTTTGACGATGAGCGCCAATTGCTCTTGGGCTACTTTCTCGGCTTCTTGACTCATCATCACAGAGATGTCTATGGGCATGTTGGGGTCTATCACGGGAGGATGAAACGCATTGACAAGCAGGAGTTTGGCTTGGTATCTTATGGCTATTTCACGGGCAAGTTGCAGGGCAACTTTCGCGTTTTCGGAAAAATCAGTCGCTACAAGAACGGTTTTCATTGGAAGAAGGTGGTTGATTTGTTGGTTCAAAAATGAGCAACTTTACCCTACTTACGCATGAGGATTGTCATGGCTTCACTATGATTAAAATCAATAATCCCTAACTTTGCCAAAATAAATTTCTAAACCATAAAATCCCCGTGAGGCCGAGCGGCGTACTGCCTGAGCTCACCCACCAAAATAAACAAAGTCCCCCTCCGGGGGTTAGGGGGCTTTTTTGACGATGAAAAAGACACTACTTTTTGTATTGATGTTAGGCACAAGCCTCTCTTTTGCCCAAAAAAAATCGGCCAACCCCGCCGCACAAGGCTTCGATGAGGCGGGTTCAGACGCCAAGGCCATTCAAATCGCCGATGAAGTGATGATAAACATGGGTGGGCGCAAAAATTGGGACAAAACGCGCTATATTGCTTGGAATTTTTTTGGCGCGAGAAAATTACTATGGGACAAATGGACCGGAAACGTGCGCGTGGACAACCTCAACAATGACCAAACGGTGCTGCTCAACATCAACGACGGCAAAGGGCGGGTATTCAAGTACGGCCAAGAATTGACGCACCCAGACTCTCTTACGAAGTTTTTGAGACAAGGCAAGGGCGCGTGGATCAACGACAGCTATTGGCTGACAATGCCTTTCAAACTCAAAGATTCGGGCGTGACCCTCAAATACTTGGGCGAAGACAAAACCCAAGATGGCGTAGAAGCCGACGTACTCCAACTCACCTTCAAAGGCGTGGGCAATACCCCCGACAACAAATACAAAGTGTGGGTCAAAAAAACAGTTCCGTTGGTGTGGCAATGGGCGTATTTTCCGAAGTACGATGCCGAAAAGCCAGGTTTTATCCGTCCGTGGACTGACTACAAAAAGCACGGCAAAATCTTGCTCTCGGGCGAGCGCGGTGACCGCGACTTGACCGACATCATGGTGTTTGACACGCTACCAGAAAGTATTTTTACGGATTTCAAACGCCCCGATTTGAGCCAATTCACGACGGCAAAGTAGCCACGTGATTAGCCCGGGTCTGACTCTGCCCCCGACTGCGAGCGAAGCAACCCTCGAAATGCCTCCATCACGGTATGGCCTTCATTGACTACGCGATAAACCTCGCGGGAGATGGGCATTTCGACGCCGTACTGTGCGGCGAGTTCCATCACTACCCCGCAGGTTTTGACGCCTTCGGCTACCATAGACATTTCGTTGATGATTTCGTCGAGGGTACGGCCTTTGCCCAACTGCACGCCCACGTAGCGATTTCGGCTCAAAGGACTGGTACAAGTGGCTATCAAGTCGCCCATGCCTGCCAAGCCCGCAAAGGTCATGGGTTGGCCGCCCATCGCAACACCGAGGCGGGAAAGTTCGGCCAAGCCGCGCGTGATGATGGCCGAGCGGGTGTTGTCACCAGCACCTGCGCCGTCGCCCATGCCTGCGGCCACGGCGATGACGTTTTTGAGCGCGCCCGCGATTTCGCAGCCCACCACGTCGTCGTTGGTATAGACCCTAAACAGCCCCGTCCGAAATACTTTTTGTAAGGCGTGGGCTACGTTTTTGTCCACCATTGCTATGACACTTGCAGCGGCTTGTCCTTGCAAAATCTCTTTGGCCAAATTGGGGCCTGTGAGTACCCCTGCGGGATGCCCAGGCATGATACTCTCAATGATTTGAGTCATGCGCATTTTACTGCCTTGTTCGAGACCTTTGGAAAGGCTAACGATAGGCACCCACGGGCGTATGTATGGTTTGGCTTCTTCCAAAACGTATCGAAAACTCTGAGAAGGTACGCCCATTACCACCACGTCGGCATCCACGACAGCCTCTTTGATGGAATTAGTCGCTTTTAGGCTTTCGGTGAGATGAGAGCCAGGGAGGTATTTTTCGTTGCGATGGTGCTGATTGATTTCTTCGACGGTGTTGGTGTCGCGCGCCCACATGATGGTAGGGCTGTTGCGGGCGGTGAGCGAAGCCACTGTGGTGCCCCATGAGCCACCACCCAAAAGGCCAATGCGTAAATTCATCGTTGTAAGGGTCTATTTTGGGCGAAAGTTACACAAGATTATGAAATTGAAAAATTTCTGTAAATTTCGCATCAATACCGTGATTTATAAATTTTCTTCTATTTATATATTTTACCGCCAAGACGCAAGGACGCTAAGAATGAATACAAAAAACATAGTGCCTTTGCGCCTTGGCGGTTCAAAATACATGAAATAACTTGCAAAACACTGTAATCAATACCGTGATTTATAAATTTTCTTCTATTTTTATATTTTACACCGCCAAGACGCAAGGACGCTAAGAATGAATACAAAAAACATAGTGCCTTTGCGCCTTAGCGGTTCAAAATACATGAAATAACTTGCAAAACACTGTAATCAATTCAACCGCAAGAAAATGAATCAACGTTTTCTATTTCGTATTTTGTTAGAAAACCCCCTGGACGGGGTTTGGTTTGGTATTCAAAAAGGGCGTGCTTCCCAAAGCAAAGTAGAACAAACCCAAGCGGCCACCAAAGGACAGACCATTGCACTTCATTTTTGGACGGAAGCCAAAATAAATGAGGACGGGGCGGTGTCATTATTGGGGCCTTACACGCAAGGAACACCCACCGAAAGATTTGTCTATGTGAACATCGGCGCATCGGCAGGCCAACACAATACACCCTGGAATCGCCGCCTCAAAGTGCCGCTTTCGGGTATTACGAAAGAGCGGCTTGTGGGGGTGGTATCTACATCAGAAGTGCATTTTCAAGCGCGTATTGCTGCTACTGCCAAAGATGGCTCGCCCCGCTGTGGTACGGTGAAACCTTTTGGGGGCTGGGAAGACTGTCAATAACAGCTTTGGAGAATCGAACCACCGATGTGGCGAGATAACGTAAGAAATAGTCAGAATTGGTATTTAGTAATGTGTAAATAACAAACAGGGCCTCCCGCGCGGTGAGTAAAGGCGCAAATGTAAAACACTGCTAATTAGCGTCTTACATTTAAGCACTTTTACATTCTATTATTTATGACTTCCTTAATACCGTGATTTATAAATTTTCTGGTTCTTTATGAAATTACTTGATAAACTGGTCTTTGAAAGGCAAACCGTATCATTTTCTTGAATGTATTTTTGTATCTAAATCCTCTGGCAATTCGTT
>JALOLW010000433.1 GCA_025455795.1 Spirosomataceae bacterium | reverse complement strand
AATCCTTGAAAAAAATACTCTTTAGCTGGTATCTGGCTTTACTAAATGCACTCTTGGTGCATGCGTCCGTGCTTTGGCTCGCAAAAAAATTCCTCCAGTTCAATACTCAAAGAACGATGCCCTGAACTAAGCATAAAATGACAGATGGTCTTTAAAGTCAAACAGCGGTTGCGAGGAAATGACACACTTCTTGTAAAATACAAGTCCCGCTTTTGCTTTGAGTTGTCAATAAATGTATTGATTCGTTCAGATGTTTCTGCTATCTTTGACATTGGGAGAGGGGGGAGTGTATTGTTTTGGTTTGCAACACAAAATTATACTTTATCCCCCGCTTTGCCTTAACTCAATGACATTGCCCACAAGGGTTCAAAACCCTTGTGGGGATACACCCGAAAACTTTTGCTTTAGTACTTAAACTTCGTCAACAACCATTGAATTATAATTTTATTCTCGCTTAATTTGTTATCTCATTCTTCCTGCACGCAACATGAAAAAACCCTTACTTCTTCTCCTTTCCGTTATTCTTTTGTCAGCCAATGCTCCCCAAAAACCAACAACCCCCAACGTCGTTCTTTTCTTCATTGACGACATGGGTGCGGTGGATTTGGGTTGTTATGGCAACGTATTCAACCAGACCCCCAACATTGACAAGTTGGCAAAACGCGGCGTCAAGTTCACCAATGCTTACTCGGCTTGTACGGTTTGCTCGCCGTCGAGGGCCGCTTTGATGACGGGCAAATACCCCGCTCAATTGCACCTGACCGATTGGATAGCGGGTCACGTCAAGAAAAACCCAAAATTGAACATTCCTGATTGGCGAATGTACTTGCCGCAGGAAGAAAAAACCATCGCCGAACACCTCCACGAAAAAGGATACAGTACTTGGCACGTAGGCAAGTGGCATTTGGGCGAAGGCGACACATATTTGCCTACAAATCAGGGTTTTGACCTCAATATCGGCGGTAGCAATTGGGGCCAGCCCAAGGGTAGCTATTTCTCTCCTTTCAAAATGCCCCATCTTCAAGACGACGATTCCAAAGGCTATTACCTGACCGACCGACTGACCGATGAGGCCGTCAAATTGATTGAAAATCAAGACACTCACAAGCCATTTTTCTTGAATTTTTGGCATTATGGCGTACACACCCCCTTGCAAGCACGCGCCGATAAAATTGAAAAATACAAACAACTCCTCAAAGAGAAAGACCCGCAGAAAAACCCCGTTTACGCCGCCATGATAGAGAGCGTGGATGAGTCGGTGGCGAGGGTGATGGCAACATTAGAAAAGAAAAATATGCTCGAGAACACGCTCGTCGTTTTTGCCGCCGACAACGGTACTTTGATGACTACGGCCACCAGTCATCCGTTTCGAAAAGGCAAAGGTTGGAGTTACGAAGGTGGCACCCGAACGCCATTGTTGGTGTATTGGAAAGGGCATTTTGAGAATGGACTTGAGGTGCATTCGCCCGCTATCACAATGGATATTTCGGCCACTATCCTCAAAGCCGTCGGACTTGCCATTCCCAAAACGCTGCACGGCAATGACTTGAATGCCATCGTTTCAAAGAAAAAAATGGAAGAAAGACCGCTTTTTTGGCATTATCCTCACTATCACGAAGGCAACAATCCCTACGGGGCTGTTCGCAAAGGCGACTGGAAACTCATCGAATTTTACGAAAGTGGTGCGTTGGAACTGTACAATCTCAAAAACGACATTGGCGAAACCCAAAACCTTGCCTCAACTGAACCCGCAAAAACGAAGGAATTAGCCAATCTTTTGAACAACTGGCGTACCAAAATGAAAGCCCAAATGCCCACGCCCAACCCTGATTTTAAGCCATAAAAGACATAAGTATTTTACCAAAAATACCAATAAATAAGGCAAAAAATCGTCACTACCGTCAAAGCCCCGTAGCGAAACGTGGGCGTGACATCAAACCATTCGCGGCGCACCTCAAAAGCGTTGGATTGGTCTTTGCCTTTGGATTCCAACCAACTGATGGCAATGTGTACCAACGAACAAATCCAAAACACAATACCCATACGATTGAGAAAAGGTTGATTTGGAAAAACATTGACCATCACCGCCGACAACACTACACTCAATAAGGCCGCCGCCAAAGCACCGTTGGCAGTGGCTTTTTTCCAAAAGAAACCCAACAAGAAAATACTCAAAATCCCAGGTGAAATATAGCCCGTATAAACCTGTATGTATTCAAAGGCTTGACCAAAATTGGCTAATAATGGGCTGACTATCAGTGCGATGATAAACGCAATGACAATCGCCACGCGGCCTGTCCAAACGGTTTGTTTTTCAGTCAAATTTTTATTGAAAAACTTCTTGTGAATATCCAACACATAAATCGTTGAGATGCTGTTGGCTTTGCCCGCCAAACTCGCCACGATGGCCGCCGTCAAGGCCGCAAACGCCAATCCTTTCAAACCCACAGGCAGCAAATTGAGCAGCACAGGATAGGCGTTGTCGGGTTTGACTATGCCGTTGGAAGTGATGCCGTTGACAATAGAAGTATCGGCATTTTCTTGAAACAATACATACGCCGCCAACCCTGGCAAAACCACGATAAAAGGCATGAGCATTTTCATAAAAGCGGCAAACAACACCCCGTTTCGGGCAGTGTTGATGTCGGCCCCCAAAGCGCGCTGGGTCATGTATTGATTGCACCCAAAATAGTTGAGGTTATTGACCCACTGCCCGCCGATAATAAACATCATTATGCCTGGCAACTGATTGTAAGCGTCCATCAATCCCCCTTTGCCATCGTGAACTTGGTACTGGCCTGGCTCAAAAATCATATGCAAGTGGCTATCCGCTTTTTGGCGAATCAACGAAAGTCCTTCCATAATACCCGAACCCGTTCCTACTTTATCGGAGAGCAGATTGAGGGCGATATAGGTAGTGGCCAAACCGCCCAACACCAAGCAAACTACCTGAATTACATCGGTATAGCCAATGACTTTCATGCCTCCGAGGGTGATGATGACCGCAAAAACCGTGAGAAAAATGGCACAACTCATAAAACCGAAACCTGTCATTTTTTCTAAGCTCAATCCCCCCAAATAAATAATGGACGTCAGGTTGACGAAAATGTACAAAAACAACCAAAACACAGCCATGATGGTAGCGAGTCGCCCGTCGTAGCGTTTGGCCAAAAACTGCGGCATGGTATAAATCTTGTTGTTGCGGTACATGGGCAAGAAATAAACGGCCACAATTAGTAGCGATACCCCACCCAGCAGTTCATAAACCGAAATGGCCAACCCCAACTGAAACGCTTGTCCGCTCATGCCGATAAACTGTTCGGCGGAGATGTTGGAAGCGATGATAGAGGCCCCAATCGCCCACCAAGTGAGCGAGCCTTCGGCCAAGAAAAAGTCTTTGCTGTCGGCAGATTGGCGACCTTTGTTTTTGTAAACCCAATAGCCATAACTGGCCACTATCACGAAGTAAATCAAGAAAATAACGTAGTCGAAGGCGGAGAGGCCGAGGGTCATGGAGTCATGAGGTTTAGGTGAAAAGTGTCGTAAATTTAACAAGTCCGTTCAATAATAAGCACTTTATCCTGATTTTGCATTTTTTAGACGGACACATTTGGTGGGTCAAAGATTTTGAAAATATCAGGTATTCGTAAATGGTTCTTAATGAGATACTTAAACAGTCTTTTTCCAACTG
>JALOLW010000432.1 GCA_025455795.1 Spirosomataceae bacterium | reverse complement strand
ATGATGTCGGGATTTTGCGGGTCCACCGCCGACTCAAAGCCGTCACCGCCTTGTGTCACTATCCAGTTTTCGTTGGTAATGCCATTGGCACTCAATGTACGCGACGGCCCCGCCAAACTGAAATTGTCTTGCGTGCCGCCCAGCACGTTGTAAAAAGGAAAAGCATTGTCAGTCACCACTTTGTAAAACTGCGTCACGGGCAGGTTTTCTTTAAAATGCCAAGATTTGGCCCCGTCGTAAGTTTCATAAATACCACCGTCGCAGCCTACGAGCATTTGGTTGGTATCGTTGGGATTTATCCAAATATAGTGATTATCAACGTGTTTGTGCATTTCGCCGAGGCGTTTCATGGTTTTGCCACCGTCTTCCGACATCATAAAGTAGGTGTCGGTGATGTAAATTTTGTTCACGTCTTTGGGGTCGCAAAAAATCTCTTGGTAGTAATTACCCGAAGTAGCAAAGCTGCTATGTACCTGCGCCCTCAGCAGCTTCAATGACCGCATAAAGTACGTCGGGATTGACGGGCGAAATATCCATGCCAATGCGCCCCACGTCGCCGCTGGGGAGACCGCGCGTGAGTTTGTTCCAAGTATTGCCGCCGTCGGTACTTTTGTACATGGCCGACTCTGGTCCGCCGCTCACGTAGGTATAAACTTTGCGCTGCCGTTGGTGCGCGGTGGCATACATCACGTTGGGTTTGCGCGGGTCGAGGTGGATTTCGTTGAAACCCGTATGCTCGCTCACGGTCAAAATGGCTTTCCAAGTATTGCCGCCGTCGGTGGTTTTATAGATACCCCGCTCGCCACCCGACGACCACAGCGGCCCGTAAGCCGCCACATAGACCACGTCAGAATTGGTGGGGTCAATGGCAATCATGCCGATGTGTTCGGAGGTTTTCAAGCCTACATTTTTCCAAGATTTGCCGCCATCTTCTGATTTATAAACGCCATCGCCGTAGTTGGCGGCGCGTTGGTTATTATTTTCGCCCGAGCCTACCCAAACCACGTTGGTGTTGGACGGGTCAATGGCCACGCAACCGATTGAATAAGAGCCTTCTCCGTCAAAAATCGGCTCAAAAGTAACCCCATGGTTGCTGGTTTTCCACACGCCACCTGCGGCAGTCGCCACGTAATATTCGCTGTGGTTGTGCGGATTGACGGCCATATCCACCACCCGTCCCGACGTGACGGCAGGCCCGATACTGCGAAGTTTGAAGGCGCCGAGCGGCAGCGGTTCTTCCTTTTTATCACCCTGATGAAGGACTGGGCTGCCACTGCGGGGGTCTGCTCCAACTTTGGACGAGGTAGCTCGGGCGGTTTTGGGTTTGGTTTGTGAAAATGCGGGACTGACGAGGAGTGTCCCTACCAAAAGTAGTTGTAAAATTTTCATTGAGTTTGTAGGAAAGATTGTAGAATTTCTGTTGGACAAATGTAAAAAATAAATCAACGGAACAGTCACAAGCCCAGTCTTCAACAAAAATAATCTGCTCAAAATACCAATTTTGCGTTTGGCGACGTTGTGATTTTGTACCCCAATAGTGCCTCGTGTACTGTTTGTATCTTCTCTAACCTATATTTTTTTGAAAAGTAGCTAGTTGGCATGATTCGTGCAATAGAAATGGGTGCTACCCAAAAATAATGTAGGTGATGGTAAAATTTACAAAACTCTGTTGTTTGTTGATGTGTGTAGTGCTTGGCGCACTTCGTAGCCACGCGGGCAAACGTGACTCTACGCAGGTACTGATGGCTTCTCTGTCGGGAATCCCTCTGGTGAGCAAGCCCGCCGTTCCGACAATTCCTACCGTCAAAATCCCTAAACCTGTTGTACTGGACAAACGCTTCAAGCAACTCAACAACGCGGGGGTTCAACGTGCCTATCAAGGGCGTTTTCACACGGCCAAAAGTCTGTTTTTACAAGCGCAAGAAAAAACAGCCAAAAACGATACACTACTCTACAATCTTGCCCTCACCAACGGCATGACCAAAGACTACGACGCCGCACTCGAACTGATGACGCAGACGGGTGTGGGCAGGCGGTATCTCCACAACAAGGGTGTTTGGGAAGCACAAAAAGGCGATTTGAAACAAAGCCTCAATACTTGGGAACACGCGCCTCAAACAGACACATTGATTTTCAACGTGGCCCTGGCCAACTACCGAATGGGTGATTTGTCCGAGTCGCAAGATTGGTCTAAGCGGATTGGTTTCGGCAAAGCGGCGGAGTTTCATGAACTTTCGGCCAATGTCTTCTTTCGCTTGGGCGAGTACAAACAAGCCGAAAAATACTACGAAAAAGCCGAAAAATTTGTCAATAAAACAGGCCACCAAGCAGCCGCACCGCGCTTGCTCGTGCAACGCGCCAACGCGATGGTTGCCCAGCATCAATACGAAAAAGCCGAAGAACTTTTCAAGGAATATTTGACCACCAAAGACCCCTACAATCGCTACGCGGCGCATTTGGGCTTGGGTCACGCGCTTTACCGTCAGCGAAAGTATCAGTTGGCGGTCATTGAGTATGATGCCGCCTGCCGCCTCAACGACTACGCCGCCGAGGCGTGGCTGAGTTTGGGTCATGCTTACGTGGGGACCAACGGCCAACGCCAAGCCCAGAAAGCCTACGAGCGAGCGTTGGCGATAGATTCGACCCAAAAAATCGCTTGGTTGGGGCTTGGGATGGTGTTTTATCGTTTGCGAAACTTCAACGAAGCGGTTTGCTGCTTTGACCAAGCGGGCGAGATTCTCAACCCCCGCGACCGCCAACACGCCGATTTTTTTGCGGCAAGGGCTTTTTGTCGGCTTTATACCAACCAAACTCCTGCGGCCAAAACCGATGTTCAAACCGCCGTCAAACTGTCGGGCAAAGGGCTACTACCTTGTTTGGCGATGAGTGAATATTTGCGAATTGAGGGCTACTTTTTGTCGTCGCTCAAATGGCTCGAACGCGCCATCCGTGCCCACGAGGAAGTAAGCGTCCGGATGCTCGTCAATCGGGCCAATATTTACCTCAAATGCCACGAATACGAAGATGCTTTCAACGATTTTCAAGAGGCGCACCGATTGGACCCTACCAACGTAAACGCCACCAACGGACTGGCGATTTCGTACCTACACCTCGACGAGATAGACCAAGCCAAAGTGCTGTACGACAGCTTGATGCGTAAGAAAAAACTGCCGATGTTGTACAACAATCGAGGCATTGTACAGTCGTATATGTCACTGCGGGAGCGGCACGAGCGCAACCAAAAAGACGAGCAAAAATACTCCGAGCTTTCGATGCGTGATTTTGAAAAAGGATTGGAATTGGACTCGACCAAAAAGGCGTATTTTGTCAATGTTGCCAACGTCTATAAAAACCGCGACGAAGAAGCGTTGGCCATCGAACATTACCAAAAATACCTCAGCAAAAACGCCATCAACAACATGGGCGTGCTGTTTGGCAAAGGTTCGCGCCGCGATTTTTCCAAGCACTATTTAGACATTGCTATTTACTACGACACCGCCAACACGGTCTATCTCTACAACCGCGCCAAACTTTTCCATGACCATTTCAAAGACCAATACGCCCGTCGGCCTGATTTGAAGCGGGCGTTCAAACTCATGCCTACCAACGACATCAGCCTCAAATACAGCCCCGACGGCTACGTGACGATTTTTATGTTTGACTACGAATTTGAAACTTTTCACTTCCCCGGCGAACCGCTTTTCGACGTATCCACCCAACCCATTGACGATTTCGCTTTTTTGCCATCCTTGGATTTTATACCGATGAAAAACGACGGCCTCGTTGCCAAAAACAACGGGTCCCGCTACGTGGAGACCCGTCATCAACTCAAATACCGTACCGCAGGGCGTGGACAGCGTGGGAAGACGAAGTGTCCTAAGATGTGATGCCCAAACCTACTGTTGCAGTTGTTTGCCGTTGCCGCCCACGTACTGAGCAGTAAGTTCGGCCAGCCGACCTTTAAAACCGTACATTCCCAAAAAAACGTAGCGCGAGTTGCCCGCGTTGGTGCTGTTTTTCTGGGCTTCGTACCAACTGATGTGTACCAAACATTTTTTGAAGGCATGAATCGTTACGCCCTCGTGTACGGGCAGTTGTCCAAAAAGCTGCTTTATTCTGGCCTCCTTGTTCATCTTTATTGCAACCCCAATCTTCGT
>JALOLW010000431.1 GCA_025455795.1 Spirosomataceae bacterium | reverse complement strand
GAGTTTAGTTTCAATGCCGCCCACCCCAACGCCGACCGCATCTATAAAGTGGTGAGTATGTTTAAGTTTGATGGCAAAGAAGGCGGCAATAGCGGTACGCCTCGCCCCATGGCCGAGGGCATCCGCCGAGAAGTGAGCGGGGTGGAGCTGTCGGTGGGGATGTACGAACAATACATGAACCAGCTCAAAGTGCCGCAGGCTACAGGCAAACCGATGGTGTTTGAGGATGTTCATGTCATGGCTACTACCAGTGATTTCTTCCAACTCGTGCCATATCGGTGGTTGGCGGGGTCGGAAAAAGGCGCATTGACCCAGCCCAACCAAGTGGTACTGACCCAAACCCAAGCCGAAAAATATTTCCCCAATCTCACCCCTCAGCAAATCGTGGGCAAACCCCTGACCTACTGGGATACCACCACCGTGGAAGTAGTAGGTGTGGTGGCTGATTTAGGGCCAACGACCTCTTTTACGAGCCAACAGTTTGTGTCGCTCAGTACAATTTTGCAGGGAGCTGAAGCCAAAAAGAGTTTTGAAGAAGCTTGGAGCAGTACCAACTCTTCTGACGAAGTATATCTACGCCTCAACCCCAAAACTAACCCCCAAAAACTCAACCAACAAATCAACGCGCTGTCGGACAAATACTCCAAAGAAGAGATGAAGAAATGGGGTAATTTCTCGCGTTGGCACAACCTAATAGCACTCAAAGACGAGCATTTTGCGACAGAATACGGCGGCAGAAATCGCCATGCCGACCGAAAAATATTGTATGCTTTGATAGGACTGGGGCTGTTTTTGTTGGCATTGGCCATCATCAACTACGTCAATCTCGCCACTGCCCAAGTACCACAGCGCGCCCGTGAGATAGGTGTACGCAAGGCCCTCGGCAGTCCGCGTGGGCAGTTGATTGGGCAGTTTATGGGGGAGACGGCCATTGTTACGATGCTCGCTTGTTTGCTGGCCTACGGCTGGGTGTTGCTGTTTCGTACCCAATTTGGGACATTCTTACCCGAAGGCATCGAATTGTACAAAAATCCTGGCCTGACCGTTGCCTTTATGCTTTTGTTGATTGTGGTGGTGAGTGTCTTGTCGGGTTGGTATCCGAGCGTGTTGATTACGCGCTTTCAGCCTACGCAAGTGCTGCGCGGACAGCTTACTTTTTCGGTGGGTAGCCGCACATTTACGCTTCGCAAAAGCCTGATAGTGTTGCAGTTTGCCATCGCGCAAGCATTCATTATGGGGGCATTGATTTGGCACCAGCAACTCCGCTACGCGCTCAATGCTGATTTGGGTTTTGACCGTGAAGCTATTCTCACGATACAAGTCCCGTGGAAACTTCTGGACAACCCTGCTTTCAAAGACAAGCAGTTTACACTGGCCCAAGAAATGCGGCGCATTCCTGAAATCAGTGCGTTGAGTTTGGGCAATCCACCTCTGGATCAGTCGTTTTCGAGCAATAACCACAAATACAAAGGCAAAAAAGGCGAAATAGAGCGCAATGTGTATCGCAAATACGTGGATTCGGCCTACGTAGGGGTGTATGATATGAAGCTGCTCGCGGGTCGTAATCTCCGCCCCACCGATACCATCAGCGAGTACGTAGTCAATGAAGCCACGGTAAAAGCCTTCGGATGGAGCAGCCCGCAGGAAGCAATTGGGAAGTTTTTGAGTGAGGGCGGCAACAACCGCTTGGTGCCTATTGTGGGCGTAGTCAAAGATTTTCACACGGCTACTTTCCAACAAAAAATTGAGCCTTTGGCCTTGATGAGCGAGAAAGGCAACCAACATTGCTTCAACATCAAACTGGCCTCACGCCGTCCCGAAGATTGGCAAACGGCTATCCAAAAGATTGAAAGTGTTTGGAAAAAAACATATTCTGGGGCGGCCTTTGAGTACAAATTTTACGACGATATGGTGGAGCAGTTTTACGAAAGAGAGCGCACCACCGCGAGCATCATCAACTTGGCCACCATCGTTGCCATTTTGATTAGTTGTTTGGGACTGTTTGGTGTGGCTACTTACACGGCCATGCAGCGTACCAAAGAAATCGGTATCCGTAAAGTGTTGGGGGCGAGTGTTGGGAGTTTGGTGGCATTGTTGTCCAAAGACTTTGTGGTACTGGTGTTGATTTCGCTGGTGATAGCGGGTCCTGCGGCCTACTACTACATGGACCAATGGCTCACCGACTACGCCTATCGCATCCAAATCGAATGGTGGGTTTTTGTAGCTACGGCAGCGGCAGCCGTCTTGATTGCGTTTTTGACGGTGGGCTATCAGGCCGTTCGGGCAGCATTGGTCAATCCTGTGGAGAGTTTGAAGTCGGAGTAAAAGCCAAACCCCCAAACACGGTCGCAGTGGCGCACCACCGCCGTCACAGCCCGAAGGGGGCTTCAATAACCAAATATTATTTCGTAAACTCAAATTTAAGATGAAACTTTCAAACATAGCCCCCCTCGGGGGGTTGGGTGCTAAAATCGCTCTAAGAAATCTCACCAAAAATAAGGTGTATTCCATCATCAATATTGCTGGTTTGGCCACAGGCATGGCAGTGGCTATGCTCATTGGCCTTTGGGTATGGGATGAATTGAGCTTCAACAAAAATTTCACTAACTATGAGCGAATCGGGCGTTTGCTCCAAAACCGCACCTTCGATGGTAAAATTGGTACATACAATGCCATGCCTATTCCGATGAGTGCCGAACTCAAAAGCAAATTCCCCGATTTTGAAATGGTGGCCTTGGGCTCTCAAGAAGAGCATAAGTTTGGGTTCAAAGAAAATGTTTTGACCAAAAGCACGTACTTCGTAGAGGCAGATTTTACCAAAATATTTGATTTAAAGATGGAAAAAGGAGTCAGAGAAGGTGTCCAAAACCCCAATACGGTGATGATTTCTTCGGCTACAGCCCAAGCACTTTTTGGCCAAGAAGCACCCATAGGTAAAACCCTTCGCATGGACAATAAAGTGGATTTCCAAGTGACGGGGGTGTTTCAAGATTTCCCCAAAAACTCAGAATTTTTTGGCATTCATGTCATTGCGCCATTTTCCAATTATATTTCACTCTATCAGTTAAAGAACAACCTGACCCAATGGGGAAGCAATAGCTTTGCTTGTTTTATACTGCTCAATCAAAATGCTTCTTTTGAGCAAGCACAGGCCAAGATTTTTAAAGTCTTTGATCCACACATAGACCAAGATGAAAAATTATCCAATCCTGAAGTGCTCATTAGCCGTATGCAAGATTGGCATTTGAGAGCCAATTACGAAGACGGTGTCCAACAAGGTGGTGCCATCGAAATTGTTTGGCTTTTTGGTATTATTGGTGTTTTTGTGTTGATTTTGGCTTGTATCAATTTTATGAACCTGAGCACTGCCCGAAGCGAAAAACGAGCCAAAGAAGTGGGAGTTCGCAAGGCGATTGGATCGTTGAAAGGGCAGTTGATCTATCAATTTTTGAGTGAGTCTATTCTCATCACTTTCATCGCTTTTTTGTTTGCCGTGACTTTGGTGGGGCTTTCGCTTAGTGTGTTCAATGGCATTGCAGACAAAGCGATCGAGATCCCTTTCCAGAATCCTATTTTTTGGGTGGCCTGTTCAGTGGTTATCGTTGTTACAGGTATATTGGCGGGTAGCTATCCTGCACTTTATCTTTCGTCGTTCAATCCCGTCAAAACCCTCAAAGGGACGTTTAGGGTAGGGCGTTTTGCTTCTCTGCCCCG
>JALOLW010000430.1 GCA_025455795.1 Spirosomataceae bacterium | reverse complement strand
TGATACGTTAATTCCTGTGGGTGCTGTAAAGAAGGCGAATGTAAAAGTAGCCAACGTTGGTTCTGACCGCCATAAGTACTCCCAAACTCATGATAGCGATAGCCTGTTTGGCCGATTGAGGTAAAAGGCAATAGTGCCACATTGTTCATTAACACACTGACTTCTTTGATAGTATGTGGAACCCGACTGATCCATGACAATCCTGCTTCATCCAATGCTTTTAGCGTATTCTGTGTATATAATTTACTATCGGCAATCAAGTATTCTATGTCAAAATCAGTTTTGAGTTGGGCGGCAAAATCTTCAACGACTTGTTGAAAAACAGTACTTTCTGCCGTATTCCCGCTCAATGTTTGCATCAAAAGTGGAATAGAATCTGTCCCTTGTGTAATCATAGCAAGTCCTACTTGACTTAAATCAGGCCGATGGTCCTTGCTATGTCCTTGTACAATCTGCAACTCGGTTTGGTCTTCGTATAAGCCGTGTAAATGAAATCGGGTCGCCGATGCGATTTGTAATGTCTAAATGGGCTATTGGGCTTTGATTGCCCCATTGAGCAACGGCTTTTCGGGAAATAGCATGAAAAAACGCGGTTGTTCCGAAGTTAGCAATCGCATCTAAGGTACGTCCCAAAGCGTCATCATTGAGGTGTTGGGCTTCTATCTGACTATTGTTGAGCAATAAACCAACGGGTTTGTCTTCAAAGAACTTGGGCATTAAGTAAAGTCGCTTATTGACAAAACCTAAGCCATTTAAAATCATTGCAACGATTGCTTCGCCATGAGGAACCCGTTTTTGGGTATCCGTCGGTAATAAAGTATTGACCTCGTCAATAAGATGTAATTCCTCACACATACCTGCCAAAAGACCTAAATGATCTAATGTTTTACTACTGTATAAAGTTGCCATTCACGAAGATAACTTGTTATTCTCTATCTCTCAAATAGGGGGTGCGAAAAGTAAGTAATCAGATTTGACAACTTTTTTCTGTTTAAAAAACGCTTTACTGCAAAATTGCAAGAGAGCTAAAATCAATCGTAAGTTATTTCGCTTTGATAGGTTTCAAAAAAACGGTCTTTCGCCCTGCAAGCCATTCTTTATCAATGCCTTCTACCCCGAATACTTTGTCCCAAGTGCGCTCGAAACAGTGGGCGGCATCGGGGAAAGTTTGGGTGAGTTGGAGGGCTTTTTCGTAAAACGACAAAGGCCGCGCCCGAATCAACGCCCGCGCTACCACAAACTGCGCCCCCAACACAAACGGAAACGCGGCGGGCGGCTCTTCGTCAAACAACTCTCGACAAAAACCTGCTAAATCCAAGTGGCGTTGGTCTTCGTTTTTGGACCACGTTTGAAAAAGTAAACCGTCGGGCGTGTCGGTGTCAATGATGTGACCGAACCACTGAAAAAGCGGTTTGTGGTCTGCTTGTGCCGCCCAATGACGCAGCGAATGGTGGAAATCGTAGGCGTGGTCGAAGGGTTTGGCTTGACAAAAAAAAGTGTAATCGGGGAGAGTATCGTATTGATTTACAATATGATGCAGATACGTATGCGCCTCGCGGCCTACGTTGGGGAGAACAACCGTCGCAGGATACAGGTCATCGTTGCCTTTGTTGTAAACCCAGGGTTCGATGTTTTTGGGAATCCGCCTCAGCCAATTGAGGTTTTCCAAATACCGCGCTACGACGAGGTGGAAGGTCATTTACGTTTTTCTTTTCTTTTTCTTGGCCGATGGAAACAGCACGTTGTTGAGAATGAGCCGATAGCCGGGCGAATGAGGGTGCAGATTGAGGTCGGTGGGCATTCGGTGAAAACCGCGCTGCCCTTCGGGGTCGTGGCCGCCGTAAAAAGTCCATTGTCCCACGCCCATTTCGCCGTAAATGTACCGAATAGAGCTTTTGCTTTGTCCCATCACCAAGACGTTGGGCTTGACGGTTTTTTTGTTGAAGGCGGTGGTTTGGCCCATAAATTCTTTGACCATGAACTCGTGGTTTTGGACCAGCATCGAAGGGATAACGTCCCATTTGGCCGAAAAATCAAATAACTGAAAATAGCCGTTGGCATCTTCGCCCCAACCGCGCTCGGCGGCAGAGTTGATGTTTGAAAACGACATCCCCCCGCCTCGGTACTCGTCGTCGCCGTAGGTAGAGAGTTCAAAATTTTCAAACGCAAAAGTTTTGCCAAAATCCAACTTAGACTGCGCGGCAGGGTCAACCCCGTCGCCGTCAAAGACCGACGGCACAATGTCCACGCCCTCGGCGGCCAGGGCCACATCCAGCGACTCCGCGCCCGAACACATCGCAAACAAGTACCCGCCGCCCATGCAAAACCCTTTGATGGTACGGGCTACGTCGAGTTTGAGGTGGGAGACTTTTTTGTAGCCGAGCTTGCGGGCAATGTCTTCCTGCGCCTGCAAGTCCTGCGCGCTCATGCGACGGCGACTGCGCCCAAACTGCCCCGTAAAGTCCTCGTGGTGCAGGTGGAGCCAATCGTATTTGGACAAATCGCCGCGCAAAATCTCCTCGTCATACACGATGGTATAGGGGATTTCGGCGTAGTTGAGGACGAGCATCACGGCGTCGGTATCTTCAAACGACGACCTGCTCACTTTGACGGGCGAATAAACCACGATTTTGGCGGCCTTGTTGAGCTGCACCACGTCCATGTTGCGGTCGGGGGTGCGGATGTAGGTTTGGAGGTTGGCCGCCGTGCCGTCCGAAATCAACTCGTAGCTCACGCCCCGAAGTTTACATTCTTTTTCGATACTTGACTGCTGCTTTATCATAAAACTCCCTCCACGGTAGTTGAGCAGCCAATCCACCTGAAAATCGGCTTTGAGCGCCCAGTAGGCCACACCGTAGGCTTTGAGGTGATTGGCCTGCTTGTCGTCCATCGGAATCAAGAGAGAATTGGCCCGCGCCGCACCCCAGCCACACCCTATCCAAATAAAACAAAAGAGCCTTACGGCGGCAATGCAGAAGCGTTGGTTGAGTTTCATGGTGAGCGGGGTTTATGACATACCAAAAATAACCAAAATTTTGATATTCAACCTCGTACACGTGGACAAAAATCGCAGATGTGTGGATGAAAAGTGAAATCTAATGACAAAGTTACATTTTGAAGTCCCGTTTATTCTTTAAATAAATCATGGCTTCTTTAATGGCAATTTCAGGCTTTTTAGGATTAAAGCCTAACTCTTCTCTTGCTTTTGAAATATCAAAATCTTGCTGTAATCCCGCAAACATTGCTACATCTTTTACACCCAGTAAAGGTGCTTTGCCTGATAGTTTACTTCCCAATTCCATAAACCAAGCAATGACAAACAATATGGGTTTGGGTACTGCTACTGGCAACTTTATTTTTAGCTCAGGAAACAGCTTTTGAGCAATTTTAGTAGTATCTCTTATTGAGGTACATTTTTCATTTGCTAAGATGTAGCGTTCTCCATCTCTACCTTTTGTTGCTGCTAAATAGCACCCTTCGGCTACGTCTTTTACATCTATCCAATTTAAGGTAATGCCAGTTTCAACGGGAACCTCTTTTTTAAGAATCAAGTCAATAATATTGTACGAAACGCTTAAATTGCCAAATGATTCGCTACCAATCATGGCCGAAGGCAAAACGGCTACCAATTCAATGTTATGTTTTTTAGCCAATTCAAAAGCCAACTTCTCTCCGTCATTTTTTGAATTGTAATACATATCCCTTCTGTCTGGGT
>JALOLW010000429.1 GCA_025455795.1 Spirosomataceae bacterium | reverse complement strand
CGTAGATATGTATCGTTTTGTCAGTGGTTCATGGACTTTCCTGCGCGAATTTACCCCTACCAATGTACCAGATGTAGATCCTGCCGCTTTCTTTGGTCGTGCTATTGCCCTTCGAGGTGATTTACTGGTAATAGGCGTACCAGGGGAGGATAATAATACAACAGCCGACGTGGGAGCGATTCAAGCAATCAGAAATAGTGCTGGCGGTACTTGGACAAGTTCATCCATGGTTACTTACTCCGAGAGAATGAATCCTTACCTTGTCGCTAATGCACAATTTGGAGCATCGGTGGCGGTCAGCACTCGTTCTGTGATGGGTGGTGCCCCAGAATATGACGATCCCGCCTCTGCAATCACTAATGTAGGGTTAGCCGCTGGATTTACCAACGGCACTAGCTATACCCACGAAAAAATAGAAAATCCCTCCAAATCCTCTGGAAGACAATACGGGCGGAGTGTAGCAATTTCTGACGATGGTACTTTTGTGATAGGCGCCGCTCCTGAGACGAGTGCTACATGGGCTGGTCCAGGAAGAGTCTATTTTGGAAATATTAATTTGTAGAATCAAGTTCGTTCACTTTTGTAAAACGAATACCTGAGTCGTGCGTTTGAAACGCACGACTCGTTGGTGCGCGATGCAATTGCACCTCAGCAGGTCAGCTTTGGCTATCTATCACCACCTCAAATGTCGTTCCATGCCCTACTTGGGAGGTGATAGAAAGTGTACCGTTGAGGCTTCTGACGCGGCTCTCTACGCTCTGCATTCCCTTGCCGTTTACTCGTTTTTCGGCCATGCCCACGCCATTGTCACTCACCGTCACTCGACATTCTCCATTCAGCACTCGACACTCCACCCTGCCCTCGGTGGCTTGGGCGTGTTTGAGGATGTTGTTGGTGAGTTCGAGTACGATGCTGTACAGTTCAAACTCGGTTTTGGCGTCAAACCTGGGCGGATTGTCGGGCGGGGTGAGCGACCAGCGCAGGGGGGTATTGCGGTTGAGTTTGTCGGTGAGGTGTTGAAGGGCTTTCCAGAGTCCTTGTTTTTGGAGTTCGTCGGGCAAGAGGTTGTGCGAGAGCAGCCGCACTTGGTCGTGGGCTTGGGTGATGGTAGCTTGTACGTGCCGATAGACCCGCTGCTCTTGGGGGCTGAGTTTTTGGGGATTGATGGCTTCCATGCTCCAGTGCAAAGCCGACAGGGTGCTGCCGAGGTTGTCGTGCAGGTCGGCGGCGAGGCGTTGGCGTTCGGTGGTTTGACCTTCCAAAAGAGCGGCAGAGATCGCACGGTTGGTTTGTCGCAGTTGGTAGTTGTTGTAAAAAAAGTACGCCGAAAGTAGCACAAGAATGAACCCGCCCAAAAAATACCACAGTTGAAGTCGTTGCTGCTCATTTACTTGATGTTCCAAGGTCATTTGTTTTTGAAGAGCTGCGTTACGTTCCTTCATTAGTGATACACCTTTGGCTTCACTTTCACGATACACGCGCTCGGCAATCACCAGCGCCTTTTCTTTGTTGAAAATGGCTTTGTCCATTTGCCCCGTAGCTTTGTAAGCAATGTACAGTTGGTCCCTAAAAATGGCTTCTCGAAAATCCATTTTCAACGTTTGGGTTGCGTGTTGCAGGCCACGCTCACTGTACAGGATGGCCTTTGGGTAGTCTTGTGCTTGGTTGTGATACACGGACAATGAACCTATACAGATAGAGTAAAAAAATTGATCGTTGATTTGTTGGGCGATGGCAGCAGACTGTACAAAATACGTCTCAGCATTGCTCATGTTTTTGTCAAGCTCCCAGTAGAGTTTTCCTAATGTGTGTTTTCGCCACATGATATGAGGTGGGGAGTTGCCCGTTTCCCAAAAGGCGATATTATCTTTGGTCACTTTGATGGCTTCTCGTATTTCTCGGGCAGTAGCGGGTTTATCGTCTATGGTAGCAGTAAACGGCAACGGGACCTCATATCGGTAGTCATGCTGAAGCCTAAACGCCATTGCGGTATATAAGAGTGACTTAGACGAGTAGAATTGATTGTTGGGGTTGTAGAGGCGCTCATAACTAAGTGCCAGCGCATTCAGTGAGTGATGGAGGCGTTCGCGCTGTTTGGTTTGGATAAAACCATTGATGGCCTTGACGTAGTACTCGAAAGCGTATTCGCCCGTATTATAAGTCCAGTGGTTACTGGCTATTACTTCCCCTTTCGCGTAGTTGGCCAATGCGACTTGGTAAGGAGTTTCTGCTTTTTTGAGCATCAAATCGGCCCAATAAAAAGCGGAATCCAACTTTTCTGCTTGATGCTTAAACTGTTCGGATTTTTTGAAATAAACCTCAAACAAAAGGGAATCAGATACTTGTGCTACGCTGACGTAAGTAGTAGTAACGAAACAAAAAACGAGGTACTTCATCGGTAAAGGTGGAATAAGTCAAATCGGCCACTAAAATCTTGAAATACAGACAATTTTGCAAGCCAACTTCCAAAAATCATGGTTTTCCATGAGACAATATCATGGAAAACCATGAGAAGAAGTATCGGAAGTTTGACGGAAATTTGTCGCATCCATCCCACCCAAATTGGGGGGATAAGTCAAAACCTTTTTACTGCAATTTTGCACCCAACAACCCTAAACACTTACTTACATGTCACGTAACACATTTATTCTAATCGTTTCGGTTTATTCCTTGGCCCTTGGGCTGTTTATGCTCTTTGTTCCTGCTTCGGCAGCGGCTTATTTTGGCGGCGATACCGCAAACACCTATCAGGTAGCTCTTTTTCGGTTTATTGGTGTGCTGGATGCTGGCTTGGGTATTATTGGGCTGCTGCTATGGCGGCACGCCAATCAAGAAGCCATGCGTGTCGCGCTGCTGGGCTTCACTTGGACAGGTTTGGCATCGCTGGCGGCGGGGATGTACAATGCTTACGTAGTCCAAATCCCACTTCAAAGCACAGCCTACGTTGATTGGGCGATTTGGGGTGGTTTGGGCTTAGGTTCGCTGTATTTTTGGAATAAAAAAGGATAACAATTACACATAAAACAATCAATTCAGATGAAAAAGCTATTTCCCCTATTGCTCCTGCTTTCATTAAATACCGCAGGTTTTGCCCAGAAAAAGTCGCCCATTGACGGCAATTGGATTTTAGTAGAAAAAAACGGTCAAAAACTAAACTTCCAAAGCCCACAGTTTAAATCATTTAATCAAGGCTACTACTCTATCATCATCATGAAAAAAGAAGATGGCAGTTTTCAGAGTGCGTATGCAGGGCCTTTTGAAGTGAATGGCAAGCAATATTTTGAAACTTTCAAATATGGCTCAAACCCCAAATGGTTCGGTTGGAAAGGACAACAAGAGTGGAGCATGAAAGGTGATACTTTGATTATGGTAGGGCACAAAAAAGTCTGGGACCCCGAAGGAAAAGAATTGCCTGGCACTACTTGGGGACAGTTTGTAGATAAGTGGGTACGAGTGAAATGATATTTGTACTTTAAATCAGATGATTCAATGAAAAACATCCTTACAATCGTACTTTGGGCAAGCGGCTACTTGGCTTTGGGGCAAGAAACCCCTGCCACCGACCGCAAAAACGTACTCGAAAACCTCCTACGTACCCGCGATGCTTTAATCAGCGAACAGGGCTTTTTCAAAGTAGGCTAAAAATTTGATTATAAATAGTTTAGGGGTAGGAAGTAAGGTTAAGTTTCATTATTTTGAAGATTCTAAAGACAAA
>JALOLW010000428.1 GCA_025455795.1 Spirosomataceae bacterium | reverse complement strand
TTTGTCTTTAGAATCTTCAAAATAATGAAACTTAACCTTACTTCCTACCCCTAAACTATTTATAATCAAATTTTTAGCCTACTTTGAAAAAGCCCTGGACCGAGAAATAAACCCACGTGTCAAAATGAGAAAGATAGTATTTGGATTGTTGTTTTTTCAGTTTTCGGTGGCATTGGGCGATTTTTTTTAATCTAATCAACATGGACCAAAACCTATTTTTGTTGCTATCGCTGCTGTCGGTGGTGGCGTTTTTGTACTCATCGGTAGGACACGGTGGGGCGAGTGGCTATTTGGCGGTGATGGCATTGCTGGGAGTGTCGCCCGCGTTGATGAAATCGTCGGCATTGGTGATGAATCTATCGGTGTCTCTGATTTCGTTCATTGGATTTTATCGAGCGGGTCATTTTCGGATGAAACTCTTTTGGCCGTTTGCGGTGGCGAGTATTCCGATGGCGTTTTTGGGAGGTACCATGACCCTCTCCGATAGTATTTACAAACAAATCTTGGCCGTCTGCATTTTGTTGTCCATCGGACGGCTGTTGTATCAGTTCAAAAACGACGAAAACAATCAAAACCCCATTCCTGTTTGGGCGGGGTTGCTGTCGGGTGGGGTCATCGGGCTGCTGTCGGGCATGATAGGCATTGGCGGTGGGATCTTGTTGAGTCCGTTGTTGCTATTGATGCGCTGGGCCACGCTCAAACAAACGGCGGCGGTATCGGCCTTGTTTATTTTTGTCAATTCGCTGTCTGGATTGGTAGGTCAGCTTCAAAAAGGGGGCGTTCATCTGCCCGAAAATCTCCAATATGCCATTGTTGCCACCATTTGTGGGGGATTGTTGGGGTCGTACTTTGGAAGTCAGCGGTTCAACCTGCCCACGTTGCGCTACTTGCTGGCGGCGGGCTTGGTGATTGCGAGCGTAAAGCTGATTTTGACCTAACTATTTGAAATACTGCCCCGAACGCTCCTTAAATTCGGTAGGCGACACTTTTTTCTTCTTCTTGAACAAGCGACAGAAATACGAAAAGCTGTTGAAACCGCTCGCCAAATAGGCTTCTTTGATGCTTATTTTGGGGTTGTGCAGGAGATTTTCGGCCATTTTGAGGCGTTCTTCGATGATAAAATCGTTGGGGGATGTCCCCAACTCATGTTTGAAAGTACGGTAAAAATTAGATTCGCTCATGTATGCTTTCTCGCTCAACAGTTCCACCGAAAGGTCTTCGGTGATGTTGTCGCGGATGTACTGAATGACAAACGAAATCCGGTCATTATTGGGATTGGTTTGGGCTTTTTTGAGGTACAAACTCTTCGATTCGGTCTGTAAAATCCTGATGACCAGCTCTTGAATCAGTAAATCAGCAAAAATATCTTTGGAGGGGTGGTTTTCGGCAAACACAAAAATCAGTCGTTGGAGGATTTGGTTGATGGCCACGTCGTTGGTGAAGTGGTAGTTGTAGTCAGTCATGCTCCACTCGATACCGTTTTGCTTTGTGCCGCGCTGGTTGAGCAAATCTACGGTTTCGCGCAGCTTGGCCTCACTAAACGCCAACGCCAAGCACTGCGTAGGAGTGCGGTCGGTGGCCTCGGGAAAGTCTATGCACATTAGCTCGTTGGCGGGTAAAATCACCGATTCGCCAGGCACAAATCCAAACGACGGAATCCCTTCTAAGTGCATGACTTTCTTGCCTTTAATCATACTCGCCAAAACAGGTTCTGAAAATTGGAGTAGTACTTGACTGGCGCGTTGGTGGGTTTCAAAAACGTTCAGCTCGGCGTTGTTGAGGGTATGAATCGTCCGATTTTCGACGAGACTCTCTAAACGACGCTGCTGATAATGCGAAGCGTTTAATTCTATCATAATCGTAAATTGAAAGGTGGAGGAAGGTAGTATTTTGACAAATACGACGGTAATGTATCACTTTTTGGAGAAAAATAATAGGATTGTACAACGACTGACAGAAAAGTACAATCAATTGGCAGAAAAATGAAATTGTAGAGCAGAATTGGTCAATTCGATATTATTTTTTTAAGGTTTTTTTGTAGTGAAATCATTTTCAATCTCCAAAACCTCTACAATTATGTCATCGGTCATTACCAGTACCAGCAATGCGGTCGCCAAGCCGACCTTCAAAAATCAGTACGACAATTTTATCGGTGGTCAGTGGGTGGCGCCCACGCGCGGCGAGTATTTTGAAAGTATCTCGCCCGTGGACGGCAAAGCTTTCACCAAAGTAGCCCGCTCTACCGAAGAAGACATCAACCTCGCCCTCGACGCTGCTTGGGCGGCTGCCCCCAAATGGAACAACACCTCGGCGGCGGAGCGGAGCAATCTACTCCTCAAAATCGCCGACATCATGGAGCGCAATTTGGAAGTGCTGGCTCGCGCCGAAACTTGGGACAACGGCAAGCCGCTCCGCGAAACCCGCGCTGCCGACTTACCCCTTGCCATTGACCATTTCCGTTATTTTGCGGGGGTCATTCGGGCCGAAGAAGGCTCGGCGTCGGAGTTGGATGCCGATACACTTTCGCTCATCATCCACGAGCCGCTGGGGGTGGTAGGGCAGATTATCCCTTGGAACTTCCCGCTGCTGATGGCTGCTTGGAAAGTCGCTCCGGCACTCGCCGCTGGCAACTGCGTGGTGCTCAAACCCGCCGAGCAAACGCCCGTGGCCATCATGATTTTGGCCGAGTTGATTCAAGATGTATTGCCCGCGGGGGCTCTCAATATCGTCAATGGCTTTGGTATCGAAGCGGGCAAACCACTGGCTTCAAGTCCGCGCATCAACAAAATCGCTTTCACGGGCGAAACCACCACGGGGCAGTTGATTATGCAATACGCCTCCAAAAACATCATCCCAGTTACGCTTGAATTGGGCGGCAAATCGCCTAATATTTTCTTCAAGTCTATCATGGATGCCGACGACGAGTTTTTTGATAAATGCCTCGAAGGCGCAGCCATGTTTGCCCTCAACCAAGGCGAAGTTTGTACGTGTCCGTCGCGTATTTTGGTGGAAGAGTCTATCTATGACGCCTTTATTGAGCGCGTGATTGAGCGGGTAGAAGCCATCAAACTTGGCCACCCACTCGACCCCGACACCATGATGGGCGCGCAGGCTTCCAACGATCAATACGAGAAGATTTTGAACTACATCGAAATTGGCAAAGAAGAAGGTGCTGAGGTACTTACGGGCGGTGGTACTGCTTACAACGAAGGTTTGGAAGGGGGCTATTATATCAAACCAACGGTTTTCAAAGGCAACAACAAAATGCGGATTTTCCAAGAAGAAATCTTCGGCCCTGTCACCTGCGTAACCACGTTCAAAGACGAAGCAGAAGCCATCGCTATTGCCAACGACACCCTTTATGGCCTCGGCGCAGGCGTATGGACGCGCGACACGCACCAAGCCTACAACGTATCGCGGGCGGTACAGGCAGGTCGCGTGTGGGTAAACTGCTACCACGCTTATCCTGCTCACGCGCCATTTGGTGGCTACAAAAAGTCGGGTATCGGTCGTGAAACGCACAAAATGATGCTTAATCACTACCGTCAAAGCAAAAATATGTTGATTTCTTACAACAAAAACAAACTCGGTTTCTTCTAAGTCATTCACCTTTTTTCAAACCTTACGGGTCGCTGAGGCCTGTAAGGTTTTTTTATTGCTATGTCAAGAATCGCCTCTACCTCCGCCGCCGAGCAAGTCATAGACCAGCTCCGCGCCCGATACG
>JALOLW010000427.1 GCA_025455795.1 Spirosomataceae bacterium | reverse complement strand
AAGAATTTTGATTTAATGGGGATATACCATGCCTCAAGCTCGTTTGCTAAGACATCTAAAGGGGATATTTTGTTCACTAGGGAGCGCGAATTTAGGCAAGCTGATACGTTGGTGAGTTATTCAAAGTCAAATCAATTTCTTTGGAAACGCCCTATCAAGGCGAAAAGTATAGATGCCTATGCTAGTCGGTTGGGAACTATTGCCCACAATTTACTCGGAGAAACAGCCTATATTGATGATTCGAGTAAGTTAATATTGTTAGATAGTTTGGGGCATTTGAAACGAAGTATAGATATAGAAAAAGAAGGTTCAAAAATAATGAACCTTGAATCACAAAGAGAATGGGTTGTATTTTTTGATGACACTCACGCCAAGTTAAAACTCCAGAAGTTTGATTGGCATGGTAATCTCACCCTAAAGAGTGATATAGATGTACCGCGAAATTGGTCAATTTATTCATGTATAGACTTAGGAAACCAAGGATTAGTCATTGTTGGAACGAGCTTAGTGTCTATAGATGCAAAAGGTCAAAAACGTTGGGAAATCCCTTTTTCTGTAGGTTCAGAGATTTATAAGCCTTTTTCAAATGGTGCAATACTGGGATATGATACACAAAAGACTGGCCCAGAAAAAGCGACGCTTATTTCTTCCAATGGGAAAATATTATTATCAACAAATATTTCCAATGTCGCCGAATCGCCAGACGGCGGTGCTTTGATCGCCACTTCTGACAGCCTCTATTCCATCAATCCCAAGGGAGAAATTGCTTGGGGAATCAAGCATTCTTCTTCTTACGCCATAGCAAGCAACGACAAAGACGGAGGGGTATTGCTCACCGAAAGTATCAATATGGATACAGTCGCTGTCCGAGATTACATCTATGATAGCGTATTTGAGTTAGGGCTTAATGTGAGCCATCAACTGAGTAAATTTTCCAAAGAAGGTAAATTGATTTGGAAAACAGTCCTCAACTTTCCTCCTCTTGATAAGTATTTATTCCGTACATTGAGTGGTGCTTATGCTGCCGAGAAAGATACTTATAACGTCTTGTATCTTTTTTCTGATTCCCAAGAAAGACTGATTAATAACAATCTCAAACATTTTCACGGACAAAGAAATTATCTTCTCAAAATCACGCGCCCTTGCTACGAGCGAGTGAGTGCTACTCTCCGCTCTACTTCTACTGCCCTTTGCCCCAACCAACACCTCCAACTCCAAGCCAACGCTGATAGCCTCGGACTTCTCTCTTACCAATGGCAACGCGACGGACAGACCATAGCCAATACCACCAAACCCTCGCTCAATATCAACGCCGGAGGCACGTATCGCGTCGTTGTTCGAGATTCAATCTGTGGTTCTTCAGCTACTTCTACGGAGGTGCGCGTCGTGGCAAGACCTACTCCACAAGCCAGTGTCAGTCATACAGGCAACCTCGAATTTTGCCAAAACAGCGATGCTCCCGTCCTCAATACAGCTATATCCAACACCGATTGGCGATACCAATGGCTTCGCAATGGACAGCCACTACTGGGTATCTTTCAAAACAGCCTCAAAGCCGAAACTTCGGGCAATTACCAAATCTCCGTCCGCGATTCTGTCTGCAATACGGTCTCACTTTCCAATACCATCGTTGTTCGTGCGAAGTCTCTGCCAGAAGCGTCTATTTCAGTCGAAAATACAGGGGCGGTCTATGCACCTTTCAAAGTCAAACTTCGCGCCAACGAAGGTGCAGGACTCAGCTACCAATGGGCTAAAGAAAACATAAACATTACCAATGCCACTGCCTCCACATACGAAGCTGCCGAAAGTGGCAGCTACACCGTGCAAGTGACCCAAGAAGGATGTAGCCGTAGTTCGGCGAGCGTAGGAATCACGATTTTGCAACCGTTGTCAGTGCAGCCTTTGGAAACTCATAGCGTTATCATATCGCCTAATCCCAATCAAGGGACGTTCACTGTCTCACTACCTTTACTTTGGCAAAATGCAGCAATTGAATTGATAGATTTATCAGGAAAACAAGTTTCTTTTAACAGGCAAGGGCTTGATTTTCAAGTCAATGCTCCTACTGGTGTGTATTGGCTATTGCTCAAAAAGAAGGAAACACAAACCACAAAAAAAATTGTACTTGTAAGGTGACAATGCTGAGATAGCGCACTCAAATGTTTCATTGCAATTACTACAACCGAGGCGTTTTTGGTTTGATGGGTGGCTCGAAGGTATTTACGCCTTTTACTTTTGTTTTGCGTTTGAAAACCTTGTCCACGCACGTAATATACAACGTGTCGAAGTCTTTGCCGCCAAAACACAGATTGGAGACCTGCCCTTTGGTTTTGGGAACGGGCAGAATGGCATTGACCCGCCCCAACTGGTCAAGCACTTGCACACCCGAAAGCGAACTGACATAAACGCGCCCGTCACGGTCGCACTTGAGGCCGTCGGACCAAGCGTTTTCTTCGGTATCGCGCACGTGTAGCCACCCGAAGCGTTGTTTGTGCGCCAACTTCCCATCGCTTTGTACTTGAAACACCCACACCCAGTGCGAGGCAGATTCGGTAACGTAGAGTTGGGTTTGGTCGGGAGAGAGACAGAGTCCGTTGGCAAACTTGATGCCTTCGTCCACCACCATTTTTTGACCGTTGGGTTTGACCAAATAAATTTTACTGGGACGCTCACGTCCGTCGGGTTGGGTGAGGTAAATGTTTCCGTTTTTGGCCACTACGATGTCGTTGCCTACCAGACTATCCACCAATATACTGGCTTTGAGGGCTTTGTCGTAAGAGATAACTTGCTTGACGGGATAGCCTCCCCAACCGCTCGTAATGGTGACCATTTCGCCATCGTCGCGAAATGAAGTCCCGCTTGCGCGTTTGGAGTCAAAAGGCAGTGCTTGCACTTTGCCGTCCAGTCCTACTTTGTACGTTTTGGCGTTGGGAATATCCTGAAAAAACACTTCTCCTGCCGCATTGGCAACGATTCCTTCGGTGAATGTGTATCCTTCTCCTACCAATTCCCAATCGGTATTTTCGCTTAAAATTTCGGTCAAAAACTGGTTTTTGCTGGTACCTTTGGCAACGGGTTTGGGATAATCTTTCCATAGCCAGCGCATGGCTTGGGGGAACACCGCCGTGCCGTGCTGCCCGTTGTGTGCGCCTTCACCCCACACGTGATGGAGTTCGTAGCCCGCAAACGCCAACGCCCTTTCCATCATTTCGTTGGCTTTCCACCAATCGCCCGCGTAAATATTGAGGTCGTTGGTGCCATCCTGCAAAAACACCCGAATCGGCTTGGGTTCGTGCTTCCGAATCAGCGTCGGATAGCGGTCTGCCCCGCGCAGCCCTACGTAGGTCCCGATGGCACTAAACACCCTCGTAAACGCATCAGGCCGCTCCCACGCCGCCGTAAACGCACAGACCGCGCCACTGCTTGCCCCGCCGATGGCGCAGTCGTTGCCATTGCGCGATAGCTTGAGCGCGCGACCGTCAGACGTTTTGAGTTTTTCTACTTCCACAAAAACCTCTTCCAACAAAAAACGCGCGTAGGCATCGCCCAGGCCGTCGTATTCAAAACTCCGATTGAAGCGGTCGAGGGCGGCATCGGCATTGGCGGCTTTGACCCGTCCGGGGGTAACAAAAACGCCAATCGTCACGGGCATTTCTTGGGTATGAATCAAATTGTCAAACCAGCAACTCAGCGCCTGGAAGCATTTGCGCTCAGTTCGGTTCACCTCGGTT
>JALOLW010000053.1 GCA_025455795.1 Spirosomataceae bacterium | reverse complement strand
GTGAGGGTGCATTTCGATAGTTTTTTTGTCTTGTTAACTCAAAGTTCTATCGTAATCCCCTCATTTTCAAATATTCCCCTTATTTGTCCAGCAATATTATCAAGACTATATTTCGATTTTCGGATGAACTACTCCCCAGGTGTTTTGAGCGTGCTGCCCATTTTTTACGTGGGCTGGTCAGATTCGGTGCTGAGTCCGTCGGAGATGCGGGCCATTCAGGCGTTTATTGAGAAGATTCCGCACTTATCCGACGACGACAAGCAACTGCTGCTGTTATGGACCGACCAACGCCATCCACCCAGCAAGGAGACGTTTGCCGATTGGGCCAAAATTTTGCAACAATACGCCGCTTCGCTCGACCTGTCGGAGCGTAAAAAATTGGTTGAAATTGGCATTGAAATGGCAAAAAAGGCCGCTTCGGTGGCCGACCAAAAAAACTGGGATTCGGCCCAAGTGCGCCAATCTATCGAAGATTTTGAGCAAAAGATGGGGCTGAACAATGCGCTCTCACAGCAAACTTTTTACAATGCCATTGCGCCCCATAACGCCCTCGAAATCAGCCAAGAGGTTGCGTTTGACACAGCCCAACTCCAAGCCCACCTCGATGGGTCTTTTGCCGACCTTAAACAACGTACCAAGACCCTGCTGGCCGATGAAACTTTTCGGATTCCGACCGATTTGCGCCAAAAAGACGAACTGCGGCAGGTGATTTTGGAACAATGCCGCCAATTGGCGCGTCAAGGCTTGGGCGCATATACTTTCCCAATCGAGTACGGCGGCAGTGCCTCTACGGGCGGTAGCACGGCTATTTTTGAAACATTGGCCATGGGAAATCTGAGTTTGCTGATAAAATATGGCGTACAATTTGGGCTTTTTGGCGGAGCAGTTTATCAACTCGGCACCCAATACCACCACGAAAAATACTTAAACGCGCTCGGAAAACTTGACTTGGCGGGCTGCTTTGCCATGACAGAAACGGGTCACGGCTCCAACGTCCGCGACCTCGAAACTACCGCGACCTACGACCACGCCACGCGCACGCTCGTTGTCCACTCGCCCACCGAGACGGCGGGCAAAGAGTACATTGGCAACGCGCTCCATAGCCAGATGGCGGCGGTGTTTTGTCAATTGGTGGTCAATGGTCAAAACCACGGCATCCATACGGTATTAGTGCCACTGCGAGATGAGCAACACACTGTCTTAGAGGGGATTACAATCAAAGATTGCGGATATAAAATGGGCCTTAACGGCGTGGACAATGGCCGCATCTGGTTCAATCAAGTGCGTGTGCCTGTGCAGAATTTGCTCAATCGCTACGGTGATATTGACGAAAACGGACAATACCAAAGTCCCATTCAAAATCCTTCTAAGCGATTTTTTACGATGCTCGGTGCGCTCGTGGGTGGGCGCGTGTCGGTGGCGTTGGCCTCCAACACCGCCGCCAAAAAAGCCCTCGACATCGCCATTCGGTACGCTTTGAAGCGGCGACAGTTCAAAACACTCAGCGAAGACCAAGAAACCCTACTCCTCGACTACGCCACGCACCAAGAGCGGCTGTTTCCGTTGTTGGCCAAAAGCTACGCGCTTACTTTCGCACTCGAAACACTGCGCCAAAAATTTGTGGGAAGTACCGCCCTCGACGACAAGCGTGAAGTAGAAGCCCTGGCCGCTGGCCTCAAAAGTTATGCCTCGTGGCACGCCACGGCCACCATCCAAGAATGTCGAGAAGCCTGCGGTGGCAAGGGGTATTTGACCGAAAACGAATTGCCCGATTTGAAGGCCGATACCGATATTTTTGCCACTTTCGAGGGCGACAACTACGTGCTGTTGCAGTTGCTGGCCAAGTCCATTTTGACCGATTTCAAGCAAGAATTTAGCGACGGTGGCTACTTGGCCATCGCCCGTCATTTGTTGCAAAGAGCTTCTACCAAATGGGCCGAAACCAACCCGTTTGCGGCCAACAATACCGACGCCGAACACCTGCTGGACCCTGATTTTCACACCGACGCGCTGCGCCACCGCGAGCAAAAACTGCTCTTTACGCTCTCTGACCGAATGCGGAGTTTTATGGCCAAAAAAGTCAATCCCAACGAGATTTTTGTGCGTACCCAAACCCATCTGGTAGCGTTGGCAATGGCCAATGTAGAGCGATTTATCAACGAAGAATTTTTGAAATACCTCCAAACCTTGCCCGAAAGCCCCGAAAAAGCGGCCTTGCAGACCATGCAGCAGTGTTTTGCGCTCGACGCACTCCACCGCGACCGTGCTTGGTTTTTGGAAAACGACTACTTTGGCGGTGAAAAGTCGAAGGCCATCCGAAAAGTATTAGAAAAACTATATCGTCAAATCCGCCCCGACGCGCTGGGCTACGTGGAGGCATTTGGGATTCCTGCCGTGCTGCGCAATGCCGAAATCGTTGCCTAATCCGCTTGATTTTTCATTATTTTTCCAACGGGACTCGTGGGCTTATAGTTTCATTGGTAGCGAATCGTATCAGTCGTGCTACGAGTGAGCAATTTTTCATTATTTCTCCAACGCAAAAATCCCCTTCAAAATCAAATCGGGGTCGCTCCACGGAACAAAGTGGTTCATCTTTTCTTTCCAAATCGTCGTGACGCGCACGTGCGGGAGTTTTTTTTGAACGTAAGCGGCATTTCCTGGGGCCACGAGTACGTCTTTGCCGCCTTGCACCACCACCACAGGACAACGCACGCGGTGCCATTGCGTAGCCATTTGACGGAGTTCTTTTTCGAGAGGAAGAAGTTCATCGTTGCTACTTCTGAAAAACGACGGAATCGCCCACCGCAGCGGGGTGTAGCCCAGCGGATAGCGATACCAGTTGGAGGGTTCTAACTCTGGCGCCACCGACCCCGCCACGACGACCAACCCTTTGATGTACTGCGGATAATTGATAGCGGCTTGTACAATGACGGGGCCGCCGTAAGAGTGTCCTACCAAAATGACGGGCTGGCGTTGGCGTTTCAAAATCGGCAACAACGCCGCCGCTTGGTCGGTGAGGCGAGTCTCGGCACCGTCTTCGGCTGATTTGCCAAACCCAGGCCTGTCCAACGACATAATTTTGTAATGACGGAGCAAACTGCTGTCTTTCAAAAACGCTTTGAAGTTGTCCCACGACCCCGGCGACCCGTGTACAAACAGCAACGGCTGACGCAACGAATCGCCCGTTTCGACGTAGTGTAGAGTACGTCCCAACGCCTTATAGTATTGAGAACGAGCGGAATAGAGACTATTGGCAAAGTATTTGTTCATTTCTTCGTCACTCATACGCGCCGTCAAGCACGAAGACACCATGACTGCCACGGCGTATAGCATACCGAGGATGAACAAGATTCTTTGGAGGCGTTTCATTGGGTTGTTTGTAATTTTCGTAAAATTGAATAAAACTTTTGAATTTTGGTGATGGGTTTTTGGAAAAACACTTGGTTTTTGGCGATTGGGCTACTGGCTGCATCGGGGCTTCGCGCCCAACGGATGCCGCTGGATAGCCTTTCCAAAATCCGTATTGACGCCCCCACTGCCAAAGACACGGCTTTTGGTGTCAAAGCCAAGAAAGTGTTACCCAAAAAACTCTACGGCCTCGTGTTTCGGGATATTTACAACAGTACCGCTGCCAGTGGTCAAGTGAGTGAAATTGAGCAAAATCCCCACCAACCTTACGAAGGTCGCTGGATTCGGAAGATTTTTATTCACAATCTCAACGTGTTTGGGTACAGCGTTTATGACACAGCCCGCCGCCCCGACAACTGGCTCGACCGTGCGGGTAATCGCCTCCATACCACCACCAAAGAGCGCGTCATAAGGCGTAATTTCCTGTTTTTTGAAGAAGGCGACGTGATAGACCCCGAAAAAATCAAAGACAATGAGCGATACCTTCGGCAGCAGAATATTTTTCACGACGCGCGCATCGTCATCGTACCGTATCGAAGTGCCAAAGATGCCGTGGATGTCCACGTCTATGCCCAAGACCTGTGGTCGCTGCTGCCCGACGGCTCGGCGTCGGCGTTGGACAATTTCACGGTGGGCATCGAGCAACGTAACTTTTTAGGCCGTGGTCATTCGTTCAAAAACACCTTTGCCTACAATGGCAAAGACGACCGCCAACGCCTCGAATACCGCAGCCGCTACTTGATTCCGTCGTTTGGCAAAACTTTTATTACGGGAGAGGGGATTCTCAACGCTCAACGCGACCAGCAACAAGTGATTTTCAAAGCATTTCGCCCTTTTTTGACTCCCCAAATGAAATACGCGGGCGCGATTGAGCTGGGTTACAACAAATTGCGACTTTTTGAATTTGAACGTAACCCCGCGACGGGCAAATTTGAAAGACGGTATTTCTGGTCGCAATACGCCCTTTTTGATGCGTGGATGGGGCGGTCGTTTCGGTTGTTTTTTGGGGGCGAACAACTGCGCGAGCGGGCGCGTATCGTGGTATCAGCGCGGCATACCCGTCAGACGTTTTACTTCCGCGACCGCGAAGTAACCGACAGCACCAATCAGCTTTTTCAAAACACTCGCCCCACCTTGTTCAGCCTCGGTTTTTCCAATCGCCGCTATCAGCGCGATTTGCTTATTTATGGTTTTGGCCGTACCGAAGACGTTCCCGTGGGCGATTTGGTGGCCTTGATTTATGGCAACGACAAGGCCGAACTCGGTGAGCGTCAGTACATTGGATTGAAGTTTTCGCGGGCGCGGTATTACCAAGTCGGGTATTTGTATTCACTTTACAATATCGGCACTTACCTCAAAGACGGCGAGAGCGAGCAGGGCGTATTGAACACGGAGTATCGGTATTTTTCGCCTTTGCACAGCATTGGTACTCGTTGGTACGCCCGTCATTTCATCAATGCGAGTTTTACGTGGGGGTTCAATCGGTTCAACAATGAGTTTCTCAACATCAGCGGCAACGAAGGCATTCAGGGCATCACCAGCGACGAGCTACGCGGCACGCGCAAACTGGTACTGGGTGCAGAAAGTGTATTTTTTTCGCCCATCAATTTCCTGGGTTTTCGTATTGCGCCGTATTTGTTTACCAACATCGGTTGGACCTCGATGCCCAATCAAACTTTCCTCCTCAAAAAGCCTTTTCAAAGCTACGGCCTTGGTTTTCGGTTCAGAAACGAAAATCTTACGTTCAATACCTTTCAGTTGCGGTTGAGTTATTACGTGGGCATTGCCGACGTACTGCCGCCTGTCAGAGTCGGTGGCGACGGGATTCCGCCCTTGCGTTTTCGAGATTTTGACATTTCTGCCCCCGAAGTAGTCCCCTTTCGCTAAGATTCCAACTGTACAAATGGCACTCCTTGCCGCATAAGGGCGATGTTGCGATGATTGCGCCAGTGGGCGTATTTGCGATAGAGCCAATTGACAGGCAAGTGCAGGCGACACAGCCACACCAAAAGCTCGGTTTTGAGACCCGGATCTTCGATGTAGTTGAGCAGACGGCGAAACGCCACCGCTTGTTCGGCGTCTTCGGCTACGAAGCACTTGTTGATAAAAAAACGAATACGCTGCGCCAGCAAATCGTATTCTTCTTGGGAGCGGTTGAGGTCGTAGGCTTTGTTGCACACCTCCCAGCTCGACCGCAGCATGGAGTTGCCCACCCGATAAAACTGCGTAGCGAGCGATTCCCGCAGTACGCGCTTGTGCATCAGCACTTCATCAATGTAAAAATATTTGTAGTCGTGGGCGGAACGCACAAAAAAATCAAAGTCTTCGTAGCTGAGGTTTTCGTCGTAGCCGCCCATTTTCATCAGGGCCGACTTGCGCATCATCATCGTGGGCGTGCAGATGAAGTACCGCTTCAATACTTCTTTATACACATCGCCCGAAGGTACCTGGCCTTGCGCTCGTCCGTCGGAAGTCAAAGAATAGTGATAGCCCAAAGACTGACCTTTCTCATTGATATACAGGGCGTTGGAAAAAACAACGGCGTAGTCTTTGGAGAGACTTTCAAACGTTTCGACTTGTTTGGCAATGCGCTGAGGGGGCATCACGTCGTCGGCGGCCAAATCTATGATGTATTGACCCGTGGCTCGTTCAAGGCCCTGATTGAAGGCTTTGCACAGCCCGATATTGTGGGTATTGCGGATGAACGTAATGTGCGGATACGCTTCGGTCAGTTGTTGGATATGCAGTCGTGAGTCATCGGTACTCGCGTTATCTATCACAATAAGCTGCACGTTGGAATAGGTCTGTTGAAGAACCGACAACAAACTTTCTTTCACGAAGGCTTCGTGATTGTAGCAAGTACAAATCACCGTTACTTCTGGGGTCTTCGATAGATTGGCTACGGGCCCTGACATACAACTCTCCTCGTTTTAATTCAAGTAAACTTAACAATTTTGTTTAACATATTTTTCATTTTGAGAACATGACTTACTTAACGGTCGGTGCAATTGCAGTAAATCGGCATAAAAAGCGTGCCAAATTTCAATCAAAATTGTAGAAAGATTGTTTTGTTTAATCTTAAAGTATTGATTATTAAAAGCATAGACTTTTTTGAAATTAAAAATGTCATATTTTAAAGTACATTTTGATTTTTTGGCACGGTTTTTTCAGCTCAACATTGATGAATGTCCATTTAACATGACATCATCATTATTTATTTATGGGTTAGGGTAGTGCATAAATGCCGTGCTGCGTTGCAGTCGGCATTTATTTTTTGGCGTGTTTGGCGTGCCAAATGCTGATGTTCAGCTCAAATCCGAAGATGAGCAGCAACGCCACCAAATAAAACCAAATCATCAAGGCGATGATGGTGCCAATAGAGCCGTAGAGCTTGTTGTAAGAAGCAAAATTGGAGAGATAATACGAAAACCCGTAGGTGACTGCAATGATAAGTGCCGAAGCGACGACCGCTCCCAAATTGAAAAAACGCCAGCCGTGGCGGAGTTTTGGGGCAAAACGATAAATACACGCCACTGCTACCGTAAACGAAGCCATCATAACGCCGTAGCGCAGCAAATTCAACAGAAATACGGTAAGAGCGTCGCCCAACAAAATGGTGTTTTGAAGCCAATCTACCACAAAACTACCCACTATAATCAACAAAACTGCCAAAAAAAGCACGAAGCAGAGCATGAGTGTGAGCATGAGGGCAATGCCCTTGGCCTTAAAAAAGCCTCGGTTGTCGGAAGTGCGGTCGGCCATGTTGAAGGCGGTCATCAACGCACTCATGCCGTTGGTGGCGGTGATAAGGGCCAAGATAAAACCAAACGACAAAATTCCGCCCTGCTTGCGGCTGATGATGTCATAAATCGTAGCGGCGGCAAACGAATACAACGACTCGGGCATGGCGTCGTGCATGAAGTTCATGATTTGATACTCCATGTTGGGGACAGGAAAATACGGAATTAGCGTAAACAAAAAGAGCGTAGCGGGAAACACTGCCAACGTAAAATTGAACGCTACGGCGGTGGCACGCTGGTCTATGTCATAAAGCAAGATTTTCTCAATCAGCAGCGTCAGGATGTCGTCCAACGCCACCGATTTACTGAAAAACCGCTTTTGATGCAGCATTTGATGCCAGCGACGTAAATGACGACTTCGGGATTTGGACCAATGTTGCAGCATACCTTTCTTAAAAATAGGGTTTGAGCAAATCCACCAAATACTGCGGTGCGCGGGTGGGGCGATTGGTGTCGCGGTTCAGGAAAACGAGCGTCGTGATGCCCGTATTGAGCAGGGTATTGTCTTGGTTGTAAATCTCATATTTGAACACCACCTTTACTTTGGGCAACTCTTCCATGATAACCCGAATGGTGAGTTCGTCGTCGTAGCGGGCAGGTTGGAGGTAGCGCGAGTAATTGTCATAGACGGGCATCATAATACCACTTTCTTCCATTTGGCGGTACGAAAACCCAATCGCCCGGAGCGTCTCAACGCGCCCAATCTCGTACAAGCGGGCGTAGTTGCCGTAGTACATGTAGCCCATTTGGTCGGTGTCGGCGTAGCGCACTCGTATGCCTTTGTAGTCGTAGCTAAACATCGGTGTAGTGTTGGTAGTAGCAAATAAACAAAAAAAGCTGCCCCGAACGAAGCAGCTTTTGCGAAAACTTAAAAGAATCAATGTAGTATTGAGATATGAGTAGTAGGTATTGAGACAAATCGTTGTACGCAATACTAACTACACAATACAATCTATCTCTTTCCGTATTTTCTGAGGAACTTGTCCACGCGACCGGTGGTGTCCACCAATGTGTTTTTGCCAGTGTAGAAGGGGTGCGATTGTGAGCTTACTTCCACTTTAATCACTGGATAAGTAGCACCTTCAAACTCAATCGTTTCTTTTGAAGGAGCGCAAGAGCGAGTGATGAATTTGAAGTCGCTTGACAAATCCCAAAACACTACCTCTCTGTAATCTGGATGAATGTCCTTTTTCATTTCTGTATCAATCTATTTTGATGTTTATGCAATTTCTCTAAAACGGGACGCAAAGGTAGTGATTTTTTGAGAGTTAAAAAAACACGCCTTTAAAATTCAAAACAAAATGTGATATATTGTGCCAAAAATTGACAATATGCCCCCTCTGCAAGGACTACTTTCTCTCAACCAACTACGCGAAGCCGTAGCACAGCAGCGTATCGAAACCGTCATCGTTGCTTTTACCGACCATTACGGCAGGCTGGTGGGCAAACGTTTCGATGCTGATTTTTTTGTGGAAGACATCGCTCACCACGGCACACACGGCTGCAACTACCTCCTCACCACCGACATGGAGATGGACCCCGTGCCAGGTTATACTTTTGCCAACTGGGAACTCGGCTACGGTGACTTTCACCTCGTTCCTGATTTTTCTACGCTGCGGGTGGCAGCATGGTTGGAGCGTACTGCGCTGGTTTTGTGTGATTTAGAAAATGAAAAAATCCACGCGCCCGTTGCCGTAGGACCGCGCAGCATCCTGCAAAAACAACTTCAACGCGCCAAAAATCAAGATTTTGAAGTGCTTGCCGCTTCGGAGTTGGAGTACTATTTGTTTGAAAGTAGTTTTAGGCAAGCCCACGAGCAACGCTACCAAAACCTACCCCCAGTAGGCTGGTACATCGAAGATTACCACATTTTGCAGGGGACACGCACGGAGGCTTTTCACGCCCAAGCACGCCGTTGTTTGAAACAATCGGGCATACCCGTCGAAAACTCCAAAGGTGAGTGGGGCTTGGGGCAACATGAACTCAACGTGCGCTACGCACCTATCCTCGACATGGCCGACCGCCACGTGGTCTATAAACAATGTCTCAAAGAAATAGCCGATGCGATGGGATGGAGCATTACGTTTATGGCCAAATTTGCCGCCGACCGCGCGGGGTCGAGTTGTCATATTCACATCAGTCTTTGGAAAGACGGCGAGAGTGCTTTTGCGGGTGAAAGTCCGTTGGGGCCTGTCCGCTGTACCGATACTTTTCGATGGTTTTTGGGTGGTTGTATTCACTATGCCCCCGATGTCATGGTATTTTACGCGCCTACCATCAATTCCTACAAACGCTACGTGGACGGCTCGTGGGCGCCCACCCGCTTGGCATGGAGCTACGACAACCGCACGGCGGGCTTTCGGGTGGTAGGCAGCGGCAAAAGCCTCCGCATAGAGTGTCGTATTCCCGGGGCTGACTGCAACCCCTACTTGGCGTTTGCGGCGTTGCTGGCCTGTGGATTGGAAGGAGTTGAGCAGCAGATAGAGCCGCCTGCTATTTTTGAAGGGGATATTTATGCCGCTGCACACCTACCACGTGTACCTTATACGTTGGCTGAAGCCATTCGGCTTTTTGAAGGCAGCGATTTTGCAAAAAAAGCCTTTGGCAGCGATGTAGTGGCGCATTATACCCATTTTTACCGCACCGAGCAGCGCGCTTTCGATGCCGCCGTGACCGACTGGGAACGGCAAAAGTATTTTGAACGAATTTGATTTATCAAATTTTTTCTTGAAATAATTTAGTTTTCTCAAATCCTTCTCTACTTTTGTGGCGATTATCTCTAAACCCTATTTCGCATATTTCGCAAAGAGCCTCTCTGATACTTCGGAAAGGCTCTTTGTATTTTTGGGTCTAACCATAACTTTTTGGGAGAGAATTGCGTTTAAAATTTTGTTGCTGTTCTCGATTACCCCAAGATTGGGTTACATTTGTGATTCATAAAATGATATCTAATGTCAGATACAAGGCTAAAATCTTTTTCAATAAAAGGATATAAGACAATCCAATCCATAGAAGACTTCGAGCCGAGACCCATCAATGTTCTTATCGGTCCCAATGGAGCAGGAAAAAGTAATTTTATTTCCTTTTTTAAGTTTTTGAGCTGGATGCTCAATTCTGACGGGAAGCTCCAAGAGTATGTTGCCTATTTGGGTGGCGCCAATGATATTTTACACGACGGGGCAGATGTCACAAAAAACATAGATTGTCATATTGCTCTCGAAACCCAATCGGGCCTTAATGAATACAAGTTTAGTCTTATGTTTGCCAAACCCGATAAACTCGTTTTCAAAGAGGAAAAGTATCGGTTTATTCCTCTTAATTTCGTTGGCGAGTCGCAGTGGAGTTCTTGTGGGGTAGGGCATGAAGAAGCCAAACTACCAGAAGTCAATAATCCTACAGCTACTACTATTCACACGCTTCTGAGAAAGCTAATCGTTTATCAACTCCATAATACAAGCGATACTGCACCCATACGCCTAAAATGGTCAATGGCAGATGGGCGTTGGCTCAAACAAAATGGAGAAAACCTGGGAAGCTACTTATATACCTTACAAAAAGATGAGAAGCCGTACTATTTGAGGATTGTGAGGTTCATCCGATTAATCCTGCCTTTTTTTGATGACTTTGAACTATACGATGAATTTGGGCAGGTTTTATTGCGTTGGCGAGAAAAAGGGACAAATAAAATATTCAATGCAGGGCAAGCATCCGACGGAATGTTGAGAACCATTGCATTGATAAGCTTGTTGGCGCAAAATCCCAAAAAATTACCAACAGTTTTATTCTTAGACGAACCAGAATTAGGATTACACCCAACGGCCATTGATGTAGTAGCGGGTTTGATAAAGGTAGCGTCCGAACATTGCCAAATATTCGTAGCGACTCAGTCCATCGGCCTTGTCAATAATTTTGAGTTAGATGATTTGGTGGTGATTGAAAGACGGGGTAGGTTTGCTGAATATCATCGCCCCGATTCCGAGGCGTTGGCGGTATATTTAGATGAATTTTCGACGGGGCAAATTTGGGAAAAAAATGTAATAGGAGGGCGCCCATGAAGTTTATCAATATTGTAGTAGAAGGGAGTTCGGAAGAAGCTTTTGTCAATGATGTTCTGGTCAAACATTTTGCACAGGTGCAGAAGTACGTTTCAACCCGTAAAATTAGGACAGGCTGGGATGCCCTCAATTCTAAGCCAGCAAAAGGAGGGTTGTTGAAATATAGCAAGTTGCGCGACGATATAGTTAGATGGGTACAGTCTGATAGAGGAAAACCCAACACATTTTATAGTTCGTTTGTGGATTTGTACGCTTTTCCCAAAGACGATAAAAGCCCCTATACTGCTGAAATTCAACACATCAATGACGCCTATAAGAAGATACGACTTTTAGAAGACAGGATTTATCAGGATATTGGCGTAGTCAACTTTATCCCATATATACAACTCCATGAATTTGAGACCTTTTTATTGGCTGATATTGACAAAATAGGCATCATGTACCCCGATTCTCAAACACAAATTGCCCGTTTGAAAAGAGAAATAGTGGACATGAACCCAGAAGAAATCAATGAATCGCCCCAAAAAGCACCCTCAAAACGAATTATTAAGTTTTTTCCCGATTATGAAGCACAAAAAGCACAAGTAGGACCTTTGGTAGCCGCAGATATTGGTCTGACAACACTACGCGAAAAGTGTCCGCATTTTAACGAATGGCTCAATAAACTCGAAAGTCTTTAACTCAAAAACAAATACCAACATGACCAACAATTCACTCCGTACCTTATTCGTAACCGCTTTAACCACCTGCTCAATGGCTGCCATGGCGCAGTTTGCCCAAGCACCGCTTCCGTACGCTTTCGACGCGCTCGAGCCGCACATTGACAAAATGACCATGGAGATTCACTACGGGAGGCACCACAAGGCGTATATCACCAACCTCAACACGGCAGTAGCCAGCAAGCCCGAAGAAAAAATGACGCCCGAAGCGTTGATGAAGACCATCACCAAAGAAACCGCCCCCGCTGTACGCAACAACGGCGGCGGTCACTGGAACCACACGTTTTTTTGGAGCATCATGGCCCCTGGTAAAGGCGGAATGCCCACGGGCGACTTGGCCGCTGCCATCACGCGCGATTTTGGGTCGTTTGACGAGCTCAAAAACAAATTTAAAACCGCTGGTACAGGCCGCTTTGGCTCAGGCTGGGCGTGGCTCATAGTGAAAGACAAAAAACTCGTCATCTCTTCCACACCCAACCAAGACAACCCACTCATGCCCGTAGCCGACGTGCAAGGCGCGCCTATTTTGGGCGTGGATGTATGGGAACACGCCTACTACTTGAAATACCAAAACAAACGTCCTGACTATTTGGATGCGTTTTGGAACGTAGTGAACTGGGACAAAGTGGCGGAACTTTATGCCGCTGCGATGAAGTAAAATTTGGAAGTCTGACAAAGATTTTTTTACATTTGTGGCATGAAAAATACGTCAGTCAATACTGCATGGTGGTGGCGCACTCTTCTCAAAAGATGAGCAGGCAGCCCTATTGATAGTAGTCATTGACGTACAGGCGGCTCGTTGCTCATCGCAACGAGCCGTTTTTTATTTCAACCATCCCAAAGCAAACACATTTCAAACGACTCAAACGATAAACATTTAAACTGATACATGTCCCGCTTCCACGTTTCTACCCAACACCGCCAACTCCTCGGCGATATGCTCACGCCCGTAGGCGTTTATCTCAAACTCCGCGATAAGTTTCCGTTCACGGTCATGCTCGAAAGTGCCGAATACCACGGCATGGAGCACGGATTCAGCGTCATTGCCTGCGACCCCGTGGCGTCTTTTACGCTCGACCAAGACGTAGTGACGCAGACTTTTCCTGATGGGTCGGTAGAAACGTTTCCGTTGGCCCATCGCAAAGAAGCCATGCAAAAACTACACGCATTTATTGCGCGATTTGATGCCGCCCCCAATCCTTTTCCTTTTATCAACGGAGGGTTGTTTGGGCACATCACTTACGACTCAGTAGAATACTTTGAAGATATTGAGATTCAAGACAAAAGCCCCGAAAACGCCATCCCACAAATGGTTTATAAAGTGTATCGGTTTGTGATTGTCTTCAACCACTTCAAAGATGAGGTGCATCTGTTTGAGCATGATTATGGCGTAGTCAATGAAGACACCGACCACAACAAGAAGATGGGGATGGATTTGGACTCGTTGGAGATGATTGTGAAAGCCCCCAAAATGGCTACGTTTCGTTTTAAAGCCAGCGAACAAGAAAACAGCAATGTCACCGACGACCAGATGCGGCAAACCATTCAGCAGTGTATTCAGCATTGTATGCGGGGTGATGTGTTTCAGATAGTACCTTCGCGGCGGTTTAGCCGTACTTTTGA
>JALOLW010000426.1 GCA_025455795.1 Spirosomataceae bacterium | reverse complement strand
CTGCCCGCCGCGGGCAAAAACATTTCGTTGATTCCGTTTGCGTTGAGCAGTGTATCAAAAGATTATGTCAAAAATACCGACCCCAAATACCGCGCTGATGTGGGCGGTGATGTCAAAATCGCGCTCAACTCTTCGCTCAATTTGGACTTGACCGTCAATCCCGATTTTTCGCAAGTGGACGTGGACGTACAGCAGACCAACCTCGACCGTTTTGAGTTGTTCTTCCCCGAGCGTCGGCAGTTTTTTCTCGAAAATGCCGACCTCTTCGCCAGTTTTGGTTTTAGTAGTTTACGACCGTTTTTCTCCCGACGTATTGGCTTGGGCGTTCCGATTTTGTACGGGGCGCGACTGAGCGGTAAATTGGACAAAAACTGGCGCGTAGGCGCACTAAGCACCCAAACCCGAAGTCAAGACGCTCAACCCGCCCAAAACTACGCGGTGCTGGCCTTGCAACGTAAAGTTTTTACGCGCTCCAACGTAGGCGTGATGCTCATCAACAAGCAGTCGCTCAACTACGACGCTGATGCCAACAAGGGTTTTTCGGAATACAACCGCAGCATGGTTGCCGAGTACAACCTGGCCTCGGCCAACAACATCTGGACGGGTAAAGCAACGGTGATGAAATCGTTTAGCCCCAATGTGTCGGGCAAAGACGCGGCTTTTGCTACCCAACTCAACTACAACAAAGCCAACTTTTTTTGGCAATGGCGGCACGAAACAGTAGGCGAAAACTACAACCCCGAGGTGGGCTACGTACCCAACGTGACCCGCCGTGGCTACCAAATGGCCGTGCCAAGCGTGGGCTATTTGTTTTTTGTGAACAACAAAACCCTCATCAGTCACGGGCCGTTGTTGCAGAGTACGTTGTTTTGGAATAAAAACGGCTTGACCGACAACGAAACCTTTTTGGCCTATTCCTTCAACTTCCAAACCCGCGCTTCTATCACCACTTGGGTGGCGCACAACTACGTCAAACTACTCGCGCCTTTTGACCCTACCAATACGGGACGACAGCGATTGGCGGCCAACAGTGAGCACTGGTGGAATGCCTGGGGGACCGAAATCGCATCCAGCCCGCGCAACAAATTTACGGTCAATTTTAGCAGTCGTTACGGAGGTTTTTATGCCGATGGTACGCGCCTCAATCTACGTACTACGCTCGGTTATCGTTTTCAGCCTTACGTGGCTACGCGCTTCTCGGTGGACTACAACAGCATCCGCGTACCTTATCTCAAAGACCCCGTAAAACTCTGGCTCGTGGGTCCGCGCGTGGACGTGACCTTTACCAACAATTTGTTTTGGACGACGTTTTTGCAATACAATAGCCAAGCCGACAACGTAAACCTCAACACCCGCCTCCAATGGCGCTACAGGCCTGCTTCTGACCTGTTTGTGGTTTATACTGACAACTATCTCCCCGAAAATTTTATGGTCAAAAACCGCGCATTGGTACTGAAATTTACGTACTGGTGGAATGTGTAAGTCACTGACAATGAACCTTAAAATCATGCAAAGCGAATTTATATTTGACAACGACCTACCCTGGGAGGACTTGGACGGGGGCGTAAAACGCAAAATCATGGCCTACGAGCCGTCTTTGATGATGACCAAGGTGGCCTTTGAAAAGGGAAGCGTTGGGGTGTTGCATCAACACGTTCACGTTCAGATGGCCTACGTCGAAAGTGGGGTGTTTGAGGTAGAAGTAGCAGGTCAAAAACGTACCTTGAAGCAGGGAGATGCCTACTATATCCCTTCCAATGCCGTACACGGCGTGGTGTGTTTGGAGGCAGGTATTTTGGTGGATGTTTTCACGCCTATGCGCCAAGATTTTTTGTGCTAGCGGGTATTTTTGTTACTTTTGACAAAAATAATTTGCACAATAGAATATCAAATGGCAATTGATAATTTTCAGCAAACATTGACTGGCGAAAATGTTCTCGTTGGTTTTTCGTTTGATTTGAAGCGGCTAACGAAAGCATGATGAACAAAATATTCACCTTGGGGCTGTTGATGGGGTGGCTTACACTCACGACATTTGCCCAAAAAAACAAAAATACAGCCCCCGAAACCGACCAACAAAAAGCGCAGCGGTTTCAGTTGGAATCGCTCATGGCCGATGCCCTCAAATACAGCAGCATGGAAGAATTTAGCCGTGCTGATAGTATGCTGCGTCAAGCCCTCAAAATCAACCCCAATCTGGCGGCGGCCAACTACGAAATGGCGCGTACACTCCTCAAACGCGACCGCCTCGACGAGGCCGCCATTTATGCCCAAAAAGCCTACGAAATCAGCCCCGAAAACAAATACTACGGGGCGCAGTTGGGCGATATTTACACCCAACAACGCAAATACGCCAAAGCCGCTGATATTTACCGCGCTATCGTCAAGCAAAGTACCGACAATGCCGAATATGGCCTCGAATTGGCCGCTGTGTATATTTTGGACGAAAAATACGAAGAAGCCCTCAAAGCCTACGACGACGTAGAACGTGTACTGGGCATAGAAGAAGAATTGACGCATCAAAAACAGCGGATTTACATCAAACTCGACAAAATCAACAAAGCCCTCGAAGAAGCCCAAAAACTCATCAATGCCGAGCCGACCGAGTCGCGGTATGTGGTAGAAATGGCGCGGCTGCTGATGCTCGCCAAACGCCCCGATGAAGCCAAACAACAACTCGAAAAAGCCCTCAAAATCAACCCCGACGAAAGCGAAGCGAGCTTGATGTTGGCCGAAATCTTGCGCAAAAACGGGGACTCTCAGGCTGCTTCACAGCAAATGGGGCAGATGTTCAACAACCCCAACGGTGACATTGATACCAAAATGCAAGCGCTCGTGGGCTTGATGCGAGAGGCCAAGTCGGATGCCGACCGCCAAGATGTACTCAATCGCGCCGCCGAAATCGTAAAAACACACCCCAAAGATATGCGAGCTTACGTGGTTTATGCCGACTTGCTCGTGAAAGCCAATCGTAAATCTGAAGCCCGCGATGCTTACGTCAAAGCAGCCCGTATCAACAGCTCAATGTACGAAATTTGGGGTGCTATTTTACAACTCGATGGTGACCTCAATCAAATAGATAGCTTGCTGGTACACAGCGAGATGGCGGTCGAAAACTTTCCCAATCAGGGCGCGTTTTGGTACTCCAATGGTTCGGCCAATCTCATCAAACGCAATTTCCAGAAAGCCGCCGAATCCCTCGAAGAAGCCCAAAAACTCACGACCGACAACAAAGAACTGCAAGGCGCGATTTTTGCCCAACTCGGCGATGTGTATCACGGACTGGCCCAACACGCGCAGTCGGATGAAGCCTACGAAAACGCGCTCAAACTCGAACCCAACAACGACCACGTTCTCAACAATTATAGCTACTACCTCTCCCTTCGCAAAGAAAAGCTCGACCGCGCCAAAGAAATGGCCGCCAGTGTCGTGGCGCGCAATCCTACCAATGCCACCTTCTTGGATACCTACGCATGGGTGCTGTACGTGATGAAAGACTACCGTGGCGCACTCGAGTACTTAGAAAAAGCCATCAACAGCGGCAGCAAAGTGAGCGGCACGATTGTGGAGCATTATGGCGATGTGTTGTATCAGCTTGGCGAAAAAGAGAAAGCACTTGAACAATGGAAAAAAGCCAAAAGCATGGGCGAAAACGGCCCGCAGATTGACAAAAAAATTGCAACAGGACAAATCGTGGAGTAATGACCAAATACCTCTTTTTTCTCTCTATTCTCATTTTTTCGGCCTGTCATCGGCCTGTC
>JALOLW010000052.1 GCA_025455795.1 Spirosomataceae bacterium | reverse complement strand
TCGAAAAGCAGTTATGCTTGTCAAATATTTTTCTGTGATACATTTTATCGGAATTTTTGTACAAAAATATTACAAAAATTCTACTTCACCATACAGCAGGTATTTACTTCTCCAGCAGCATCGCCCCGTAAGAATAGCCTCCGCCAAACACCGTCACAATGATTTTTTGACCCGTCTCAAACCGATTCCACTGTTCGGAGAGGCCAATGGCGCAGCCCGCACAGCCCGTATTGCCGAGGTATTGAATGTTGGAAATGAGCTTTTCTTCGGGTAGTCCGAGGGTTTGCATCACGTTGAGGCTGATGCGGAGGTTGGCTTGATGCGGCAGTACAAAATCAATGTCGCTAACCGTAAGCCCATGTTTTTCAATCACTTGAAGGCTTACTTTGGGCATATAGGTACAGGCGTTGATAAAGACATCCTTGCCAAAAGGCATAATGACTCCGCGCTCGTTGGGGCGTAATACCACGGCTTCGGTGGCTTTGCCGCTGGTAGCTGCCCCGCCCGTGATGACCTCCCGAATCGTCATGTCTGTCTCGGCGATACGCGCATTGGAAACCAACAAAGCAGCGGCGCCGTCGCCCCACAAATGCCCCGAAACGGTATCGGTTTCGTTGTAGTATCCCGTATTGTGTTCGGAGGTGACGATGAGCGCATTGCGGGCTTTTCCCATCGCAAAATACCCCTGCACAATCTCGACGGCATTGAGCAGCGAAGAGCAAGCCGACGAAATCGTCACGACGGGAATGTCGGGAATTTCGAGAAAATGCTGCACCGCGTGGCCAAGCGTGACGATGGCGTCGTAAGCCGTATAAGTAGCCCCCACGATAAGGTCAATGTCGTTTTTGTCAATCTGAATTTTGTCCAAAAGTGCCTTAACAGCTTCTACGCCCATGGTGTGGGAGTTTTCGGCAGGGGCGGCTTTTCGGCGGCGCTGAATACCCGTGCGCTGTACAATCCATTCGTCTGAGAGGCCGTTGAGTTTAGTAAAATGTTCGTTATCAACTACTTGCTGGGGAAGATAATGCCCTACCTGGTGAAGATACATTTTAAATCGCAATTGCGTTGGTTGTTGTGGGGCCAAAATTAAAGATTTCTACCCGTAAAATAAATTCTACTCTCAGAATAACGCTGTGTTTTGAAAAGTAGCGTATTTTTGCCACTTTCCCAGCAATACCCAATGATTGTTCCCAAGTTATTGATAGTCGTTCCTTGCTACAACGAAGAAGCGATACTGCACAAAACCCACCAACGACTCCAACGTTACCGTGAGGAGTTGGTCAAAGAGGCAATGATTGCGCCCGAAAGCAAAATCTGTTTTGTCAATGACGGAAGCCGCGACCGTACTTGGGAAATGATTGATGGTATTTGTACAAATGATGCACACAGTGTTGGCGTCAAATTATCCCGCAATTTTGGGCATCAAAGCGCGATTCTGGCGGGCTTGATGGAGCATATTGATGATTTTGAGTGCTTCATCACGATAGATGCCGACCTCCAAGACGACATTGAGGCCATCGGCAAAATGCTCGACCAGTACCGCGACGGCGCGATGATTGTCTATGGCGTCCGCGACGACCGTAGCACCGACTCGTGGTTTAAGCGTACCACTGCCGAGGGGTTTTATAAACTTATGCAGCGCATGGGCGTGCCTGTGGTGTTCAATCACGCCGATTTCAGATTGATGGACCAACGAATTTTGCGCGAGTTTGCTCATTTCAAAGAAGTTAATCTCTTCTTGCGGGGTGTTATCCCGTTGATTGGGTTTCGGTCGGAAAAAGTTTTTTACAAACGTTTTGAAAGAGAAGCGGGCGAAACCAAATACCCCCTCAAAAAAATGCTCGTCTTTGCCTGGAACGGCATCACGTCGTTTAGCACTTTCCCGATGCGCTTGGTGCTGTATTTTGGGGTTTTCAATTTTTTGATTGCCCTCGCCATCACGGCTTACATTGCCCTATCGTACTTGACAGGTCATACCGTGGTGGGTTGGACGTCTATCGTGCTACCGATGACTTTTTTTAGCGGTGCCAACATGATTGCACTCGGATTGATAGGCGAATACATCGGCAAAATTTACGAAGAAGTCAAAGGCCGCCCAAGGTATATCGTGGAGAAAAAAGTAGGCAGTGAGCAGTCGGCAGTATGAAGCGACTAAACGTACAGTATAGCAAATCCCCATTCACTAATTCACCATTCACTAATTCACTCATTGATTTGATTAGGACTTTACAAAAACCAATTTTTCAAGACTTGTTCAACATGGGCTTGTTGGGCATTACGATGCTACCGTTGTTGGCCTTGGCCTTGCACAACCATCCCTCACCCGTGGACGACTACTGCTACATTGATACGGTGTTTAAGTACGGGTATTTTGAAGCCATGAACTTTTACTACACGGGCTGGACAGGACGGTACTTTGGCATCTTGCTCAATCACTCCAATCCGCTCATTTTCAGGTGGCCCGGGGGCTTCAAACTGCTCTCCTTTTTGTTGCTTTTGGGACTGATATGGAGTGTTTATGGTTTGCTCAAAGCCCTTTTGCCGCGTTGGTCGCGTACAAGTGTGTGGGGCATGACGGGCGTGGTGCTGTTCTTGTATTTGCTCAAAATGATGAGTGTGGTAGAAGCGTTTTATTGGATGGCGGCTTTTGTGACCTATACCGTCCCCAATATTTTGACGCTTTGCTGGCTCACGGTCATGATAAAATGGTATCAACTCCCCAACGGACTGACCAAAAAGCTCACCTCGGTATTGGCAAGTTTCTTGGTTTTTGCCACCATCGGTAGTAGCGAAACCAACCTCACCCTTATGGTGCTTTTGGTGGCAGGGTGGTTTGGTTATCAGTTGGTTATCAATCGAAAGTGGGATTGGTTTGCATTCAGTTTGGTGGCAGTAGCGGCGTTTTCGTGTTATTTGTTTTTTAGCTCACCAGGCAACGCCCAGCGCATCGGTGGCAACCCCGAAAGCGGCAAAATCTGGTTTTCGTCACTTGCTTCGCTCCGACACCTCGCTACGCTGACTTTTGAGTGGCTCAGTCGCACGCCGTTGCTGATGTTTTCGATTTTGTGGATTGCTGTATTGCCAAAAATCTTTGACCATACGCCCGAAACCACCCAACTTTTTCGCGTGCCGTTTTGGGTAGCTGGGTTGGCATTTGTGGGGATTTTGTTCGTTCAAATATTCCCCTCTTTTTACGGTATTGGCATCGAACCCGCCCCTCGGGTGATCAATTCGATTTATTTTTTCTTTTTGTTGGGGTGGTTTTACAACCTCGCCGTGCTGGTATCTTGGGTGTATCGCCGCAATTGGCAAAACGCCCAAAGTTGGTATTTGCCACCTTCTATCAAAGCCTTGTTGTCGGTGTTGGCATTAGTGAGTGTGTTTTTTAGTCCCAACCTTCGCATGGTCTATGGCGATTGGCTACGGGGCAGGGCGGCGGCTTACGATGTCGAACTCACCCAACGATACGCATATATTGAACAAGCCAAAGGCGAAATAGTCTATGTAGCACCGCTCAAAAATCGGCCTAAATCGCTGATGTTAGACGATTTGAATCGTGACCCTAAGCATTGGTGGAGCAAATGTACGGGCGGGTATTTTGGAAAAAAAGCAGTGATATTGACCCATGAAAACAAATAATAGAGCGGCATCCACAAAAATGCTCGCTGGTTTTGCGATTGTCTTGCCCATCTTGGTTTTTTACGGGTTTCATTTGGTGTACAGTGTCAATATCCCGTGGTTTGACGACATCGAAAACATCCCCTATTTCTTGGCCCAATGGCTCGAAGCTGATACTTGGAGCGGGCGTATTGAAGCGCTGTTGCGTCCCAACAACGAACACCGGGTCGTATCGGCGCGACTTATTGTGTTACTCCATCACCTCTCGACTGGTCAAATCAATTTTGCGACGCTCAACTTTATCGGCAATCTGACCGTCTTGGGTATTTTCTTGATCGTAAGTCGAAGCTACATCCAAAGTGGTGGAAGTTGGCATAAATTGATACCTGCCGCCTTCTTTATGTTCAATTTGCAGTTTTATAGCATGACCTTCATGTGCATTATGTCGCTGCAGTATCAGTTGATCATCTGTGAAGTTTTTTTGAGTTTGTACCTGCTCCTCAAACCACAACGATGGGCGTTTGCCTTTTCGGTAATTATCTCCGTTTTGGGGACATTTAGCATGGGCAATGGAATGATGGTTTGGCCGACGGGGGTGTTGTTGTTGATTTATGTGGGACAATGGCAGCGACTCACTGCTTGGATAGTAGTGGGGACAATGGCGATAGTGGGCTATTTTTCGGGCTACGATTTTGTTCAAGGCAATGACGAAGGTTTTGCCTATATCCTTCAACATCCCTTAAAAATCCTTGTGGGATTTTTAGCCTTCGTCGGTGGTATTTGGGACTGGACACCGCGCATCAGCTTTGAGAAGCGAATGATTGTTCCTGTTTTGGGCGGTTTACTCGTATGTTCTTTTTTTGTATATTACGTATTAGGAGCTATCAGTACCTCTCCTCAATGGAAAAAAATCCTACCCCATACGCTCATAAATCGCTTTTTGACTGTTCCTTATTTTCAACGTACCTCAGCACGCTGGTTGGCTTTTTGGATTGGGGCTTTTGTTTATTTACTTATCAATAGTGCCTTAGTGGTCTTTTTTAGGACACGTTTTGATTATCAGTTGGTGCTTTGGGCTACCTACAAAATTTATCCAGGTACGCTTATGGCCATGACTTCGCTGCTGTTGATACAGGTGGTAAGGACCCGTTTACAAAAAATATTATTTGCTGGTTTTGGAATGGCTGCGCTGCTGTCTTGGGCAAGCTCCTACTGGTATTTTGTCCCGCAAGTCCAACAAGACAGGCACCAGCGTATGGCTTTTGCTTTCAATCAGCAGTACAATGGCGTGGGTTTAGGTGCCGAAAAAAACTCAGCTTTTGCGAAGTTTATTGTCAATACTTTCGATAGAGCCACCAAAAATGGATTTTACCAATTTCCGTACCCGCTCATTGCTCCAAAAGAGAAAGAAATAGGTGCTTTGTTCAATACCCCCCCATCCAATACAACCGTCGAGATCCAAAAAACAGGAACGGAAATACAGATAAGCAGTTCAGAAATTACTTTTGTCAAAGAACGTGGGGTGTTTGTGGCGTTGAAGTCAGCCCAACGTCTATACCTTTTCAGTGGTGTTTCGATGACTCCTTGGTGGCAACCGCAAGCCAAAGGGTTTACGGTTCGATTTCCTGTTTCGGTCATCGAAAACGACACCTACGACGTGGGAATTTGGCTGCCTGAAAGAGTTTTGAACAAGACAAAAGTTACCGTGACCATCCCTTAGTTGTATTTTTCCTATTTTTGTAAGTACATTCCACTATTTGAACATTTCTCTCATATTGCAAACACCGCAAATCTCCATCGTCGCACCGCTCTACAACGAGTCTGAGTCGTTTCCACACTTGGTGGAGCGGCTCAACCAACTCATGGACAGCCTGCCCCAAGCCGTAGAAGTGGTACTGATAGACGATGGCAGTCGTGACAATACCGACTTGATGATGAGGCAGTTAGCATTGGCAGACCAGCGTTATCACTGCGTATTTTTGTCGCGCAACCACGGCCACCAACTTGCCCTCACGGCGGGATTGGCCGCCGCCCGTGGCACGGAGGCTATCATGGTGATTGACGGCGACCTGCAAGACCCACCTGAACTGCTGCCTGATTTGTACGCCAAACTCCAAGAAGGCTACGATGTGGTCTATGCAGTACGTCGCAAACGCAAAGAAAACGTTGTCAAAAAAACGGGTTACTTCCTGTTTTACAGGCTTTTAAAATCCATCTCTTATGTAGAAATCCCCCTTGACAGTGGCGATTTTGCGATGATGAGTCGCCGCGTGGTGGATGTTCTCAACCAAATGCCCGAAGAAAGCCGCTTTCTGCGCGGAATGCGCTCGTGGGTGGGGTTCAAGCAGGTGGGGTTTGAGTACGAGCGCAGCGAAAGAGTAGCGGGTGAGTCCAAATATTCCTTCAAACAACTGTTTCGGTTGGCCTACAACGGTATCTTCAATTTCAGTGAATTTCCTATTCAATTTATGACCCGTACTGGCATGGTAGCGGTTTTGGTGGCATTGATTTACTTTGTGGTGGTGGTCGTCAAAAAACTATTTTTTGCCGAAGTCATCGAGGGTTTTACGGCCTTGCTATTTGTGGTCATTTTGTTCAGTGGTGTGCAGCTGATGGCCTTGGGCATCATCGGGGAGTACGTACTACGCATCTTTTTTCAGTCCAAAGGCCGCCCGCTGTTCATCGTCAAAGAAGAGATTGTGGACGGGAAGGCAGTGAGCAGTAGGCAAGGCAGTAAGCAGTAGGTAGTATTACAGTTTACAGATACACGAATAACAGATACACGAATCACTAATGCTCTTTAATTCGCTTCAATTTTTGCTTTTTTTTGTGGTGGTGACGCTGGCTTATTTTAGCTTGCGGTGGTCGGGGCGTTGGGCGTTGCTGCTGTTGGCGAGTTGTTATTTCTACATGGTGTTCAAGCCCGTCTATATCCTGATTTTGTTTGGCACCATCGTGATTGACTACTTCGCGGGGATTTGGATAGGACAAGCCTCGGGTGCGCGGCGCAAGTGGCTGCTCGCGCTCAGTATCGTGACCAACGTGGGCATTTTGGCGATATTCAAATACTACGATTTTTTTGCCGAAAACTTCAATGCGTTTAGTTGGAAACTCCATTTTGGCGTCACACTTCCGAGCCTTCGGGCTGTTTTTGAGGATTTTGTGTTTCCGATTGGCCTTTCGTTTCACACGTTTCAGGCCATGAGCTATACCATTGAGGTCTATCGTGGGCATCAGCCCGTGGAGCGACACTTCGGTATTTATGCCCTGTACGTGATGTTTTATCCGCAGTTGGTAGCGGGGCCTATCGAGCGGCCCCAAAACGTGCTACATCAGTTTCACGAAAACCATCCCTTTGATTGGGCAAACGTCAAAGATGGGCTGATGCAGATGGCTTTTGGGTTTTTCAAGAAAGTAGTCATTGCCGATCGCCTCAGCCTCATGGCGGGCTACGCATATGAGCATCCACAAGACCACAACGGCCTAACGCTGCTCGTGGCCACGTTTTTTTATACGTTTCGCATTTATTGTGATTTTTCGGGCTATTCAGACATTGCCCTCGGTGCGGCCAAAGTGATGGGTTTTAAGTTGATGGAAAACTTCAACACACCCTATTTTTCTAAGTCCATTTCCGAATTTTGGGGACGTTGGCACATTTCGCTTTCTACGTGGTTTCGGGATTATTTGTACATCCCACTCGGTGGCAACCGACGCGGTGAACGGCGTACTTATTTCAACCAAATGACGGTATTTTTGGTCAGTGGACTTTGGCACGGGGCAAGCTGGAACTTCATCATTTGGGGTGGCTTACACGGACTGTACCTCGTAGGTGCGGCTTGGCGCGACAAGTGGCTCAAAAAATTTAATCTTTCTCTCCCCAAAGCCGCTTGGTACGGCTACCTGCAAATGCTCATTACGTTTTTGTTGGTGATGCTCACGTGGGTATTTTTTGCCGTCGGCGACGCGCCTCATCTTACGGTGGGAGAGGAGGTGAGACGTTCGTTTTTTATCCTAAAAAAAATCTTCACCCTTTCGCCTTTCGACCCGATTCAGTCCAAACTCAACAGCGTTGAAATGGGGTTTTGCCTGTTTTTGATTGCCTTTTTATGGGTCAAGGAGCGGTATTTTCTGCACATTCCTACCACCAAAAACAGCACCTTCTGGGCCGTGTTTCTGCTGCTGGTTGCGGCCAACTATTTCTTTGGCGTATTTGGCACCAATCAGTTTATTTATTTCCAATTTTGAAAAACTTTTTACGCATCAAAGAACCTTGCGGGGCGCGTAAAATGTTGAGAAAAATAAAGCCTATTTCGGGCATTTTTCTGACCCAATTTTGTTTTCTTTGAAGTTATTCTTTTCGCCATGCAAGACATCATCAAACTGCTTCCCGACGCCATAGCCAACCAAATCGCGGCTGGGGAGGTGGTACAACGACCTGCTTCGGTGGTCAAAGAACTCTTGGAAAACGCCATTGATGCCCAAGCCAAAAGTATTCAGGTCATCATCAAAGACGCAGGTCGTACGCTCATTCAAGTCATAGACGACGGCGGCGGGATGTCGGAGACCGACGCCCGCATGAGTTTTGAGCGGCACGCTACTTCCAAAATCCGCCACGCCGACGACCTCTTCCAAATCCGCACGATGGGCTTTCGGGGCGAAGCCTTGGCGTCTATTGCGGCCGTGGCGCAGGTGGAGATGCGCACGCGCCGCGCCTCCGACGAGATAGGCACGCTCCTGCGCGTAGAAGGCTCTGACCTCAAAACCCAAGAGTCGGTGGCTTGTTTGCCTGGGACCAATATCTTGGTCAAAAACTTATTTTTCAACGTACCCGCTCGACGCAACTTCCTCAAAACCAACTCGGTAGAGATGCGTCATATTTTGGACGAGTTTCAGCGCGTGGCGTTGGCCAATCCCGAAGTGACGTTTTCGCTCTATCACAACGATACCGAAGTCTATAACCTTTACGCGGGCAAATTGGTACGGAGGATTGTGGATATTTTTGGCAAAAATTACCGCGAAAGCGTCGTGTATTGTCAAGAAGAAACGCCCTTCCTCAACATCAAGGGGTACATCGGCAAGCCTGATTTTGCCCGCAAAGCCCGTGGTGAGCAGTTTTTCTTTGTCAATTCGCGCTATATCAAACACAGCTATCTGCACCATGCGGTGTTGTCTGCCTACGAAGGCACGATTTCGGAGGGGAGTCATCCGTTTTACGTGCTGATGCTCGAAATAGACCCCTCGCACATTGACATCAATATTCACCCGACCAAAACCGAGATTAAATTTGACGACGAGCGGTCAGTCTATGCCCTACTCATGGCGGCGGTCAAAAAAGCCGTGGGTGTCAATCACTTGGCGAGTACGATAGATTTTGAGAGCAACGTCAATTTTCTGAATCCTACCGCCAAAGCACCCTCACCGCGCTGGGACACCAAGCCCCTCGCTCCCAAATGGGACCCCGCCGCCGCACCGCCGCCGCTGCCTTCGAGTGCCGAACGCGACGACTCCAACTTGTCCAATTGGCAAAAACTCTACGAAGGATTTCAACGCCCACAACCCACCCAACCGCAGTTGGATTTGGAAACACCCACGGAAATCGTGGCCCCTGCTCCTACGACTTCGCCCCCATCCAACGTGCCGCTGGTGGTAGATGAAGAACTGAAAACGAGGCGGTTGGCGTTGCAAGTCCACAATCGGTACATTGTGTCTTCGATGATGTCGGGCATGATGCTCATAGACCAACGCGCCGCCTACGAGCGGATTTTGTACGACCGCTACCTCAAACAACTCCAAAGTACCACCACCTCGGCGCAGCAGTTGCTGTTTCCCGTCACGGTGCGCGTATCGCCCGCCGACCTCACACTTCTGCGCGAGATGCAAGGCGAGATTTCGACCTTGGGCTTTGATTTTGACGAACTTGGCACCGACACCCTCGTGCTGCGTAGCTTGCCTACCGACCTCCCTGCCGACCACGCCCAAGCGATTTTTGAGGACATCATCGAGCAGCTTCGTCGCAGTACCGCCGACCTCAAACTCAACCGCCTCGAAAATACCGCCCTGACGATGGCCCGCCGCCTCGCTTCGCGTTTTTTGGTACGCCACTCCGCCGAAGAAATGGAAAAATTGATGGGCGAACTGTTTGTTTCTTCCAATCCTAACCACACGCCCAGCGGTGAACCCATTTTTAAAATATTACCCCTCGAAAAACTATCCCATCTTCTCAAATCATAACTCCCTGATTGCTATGCCCTTGATTACGCCACTCGTTCGTAACTTGTTGATTCTAAACGTCCTGATATTTTTCTTGCAGTCGGGTACGATTATCCAACTATTTGCGTTGTTTCCAGTAGAAAGTCCTCTTTTCAAACCCCATCAGTTTATTTCGTACATGTTTCTGCACGCCAACGGCGGGCATCTTTTTAGCAATATGCTCGGCCTGTTCTTTTTTGGCCCTATACTCGAGCAGATGGTGCTGGGGCAAAAGCGTTTTTTGATTTTTTATTTTGTGACAGGGATTGGTGCGGGACTGCTTTTTTCGGCCATCAACTATTACGAACTATGGCAGATGCAGCAGTCGCTTGCTCCTGACCTGGCCGCTGAGGTACTTCGGGAGCGTTGGGGCGTGCCTATGTTGGGCGCGTCGGGCGCAGTGTTTGGTATTATCGCCGCCTTTGGGTTGATATTTCCCAACATGGAGATGATGTTATTGTTTTTGCCCGTTCCCATCAAAGCCAAATATTTAGTAACATTTTACGCGCTGTACGAGTTATACGGAGGTATATACGTCAGCAATTCGGGAATTGCACATTTTGCGCACATTGGAGGCATGATTTTTGCTTATTTTTTGTTGAAATGGTGGAATATCAACCGAATGAATTGATTTTTTTTCTAACTTCGTCAAAAACAGGGTAAGACAATGGGGAGTATATTAGACGACATCAAGGGGGAGTTTCATAAATCCAACAACATCGTCATCAAACTGATATTGATGAACGTGCTGGTTTTTGTTTCGGTGATTATGCTGTTTGTGACCTTGAAGTGGAGCAGTCAAGATGCTTTGCTCAAGCTACTCACCGACCAGCTATTTCTCCCCGCCGATTTTAGGACGTTTATCTATCGGCCTTGGACACTGCTGACCAACTTCTTCATTCACATAGACCCCTTCCATATTTTCTTCAATATGCTCATTTTGTATTGGTTTGGGCGGGTTTTGGAAGAATATCTGGGTAGCAGGCGTTTTTGGGCCATTTATCTTTACGGTGGTTTGGCGGGGGGGCTGTTGTTTTTGTTGATGTACAACCTCGTGCCGTATTTCCAGTCGAGCCTCACTACCGTGACACTTTTGGGCGCGTCGGGGGCGATTTATGCCATTATCGTAGCCGCCGCCACTCTGCTCCCCGACTACACCTTTTTTGTGTTCCTTTTGGGGCCGATTCGTCTCAAATACATCGCGGCTATCTTTTTGATTATTTCGTTGGCACAGCTCGTAGGGCCCAATGCGGGAGGAAATTTGGCGCATTTGGCGGGCGGGATGATTGGTTTTGGATTCATCAAAGCACTTCAAGCAGGTCGTGATTGGGGGACGCCCATTTATGCCATGAGCGGCCTTTGGAAGCGGTTTACATCGCCCAAACCCCGCGTCGAAATCCCTCAACGTGAGCGCGCCACCACGTCGTCGGCGGGGCGGAGATATGCCTCTACTACCGAACCCAACAGTAATTCCACCCCCAATCAAGACGAAATAGACGCGATTTTGGACAAAATCTCCAAGTCGGGCTACGCCAGTCTCACCCGCGAAGAAAAACAAAAACTCTATCGCGCCAGTCAGCAGCAATGACCGTTTTATCTTTTAATTTGCCCATTTGGCGCGTTTTTTACGACGAAACCCCCACCACTTCTACGCAAGATTTGCTCGTACTTGAGCTCCGCAATCAGCAGCAAGTGGCGTGGTGTGCGATAGACACGGTGCAAGAAAAAGTGCTTTGGCAAAAAACCTTCGACGAAATAGACTGGTGGACGAGTGCGGTTCGATTTGAGGCAGGTATTTTGAGACTGCATCATTATGACAATCCCGAACAGCTTGTCCCCAAAAAAAAGAGTCAGATTGACATCATCACCGCCCAACATTCTTTCAATACGACCCAATCGAACGAATCGGCGGCGTTGAATACCCGTTGGCAGTCATCAACGGCGCACACGCCCGCAAGCCCGTACTACCAAATATTATGCTCTTTTGTAGAAAAAAATACGGGTCAAAAGCCTATTTCTACGATAAATTATGGTGAAATGTTTGGAAATATTTTGGCTATCCACTACTTTTACCACTCCAACGCATTTACTTTATCCCGCTCAATCTTGGTAGTTCACTCGTCGAAAACGACTCTTTTGCACCAAACCATAGAGGATGATGCAGAAGCCGACGTTCTTGATGTGTGTATTTATAACGAAAAATGTATTGTATGTTTGAAAAAACAATACGAACTTGTGGTATTAAAATGGTTGAAACCATGAAACTGAGAGCTGGATATTTTTTGCTCATTGTCGGGATGCTGCACGCCACAGGCGTTGTAGGTCAATCAGACTCGACTCGCACCACCGCCAAAAGCGGGGAATACATCTCGCATCGCGTAGAAGCTGGCCAAACCCTCTACGCTGTGATGCGTAAGTACAATACGACGCTCAAAGCCCTCAAAGCCGCCAATCCAGGCATGAAAGACAACCTGACGGTAGGGCAAATTGTGCGCGTTCCTGCGACAAGCCCCGCATCTGCTCCGCCCAAAGTAGCTGCCAAAACGCCCGAACCTACCAAAAAAGAAGAACCCGCCCCGAAAACAGCAGAACAAGAAAAAATAGTGGTGGACTTGACGCTCAAAGAAAAGCCGAAAGTAAATACCGAAAAACCCAAAGCAGAAGAGGCTAAAACTCCCGAATCTGTAGCGGTCAAAGAACCCGAAAAACCCGCGGAAAAAGCCCCCGAAAAAACAGAACCTAAACCCGTAACGACTGCCAAAAATGGCATCCACGTTGTAGAGGGTGGGCAGTCACTGTACGGCATTGCGGTCAAATACGGCGTTTTGATGGCCGACATACGGCGTTGGAACAACCTCAGCGCCGACCAACTGCGCGCTGGACAAGAACTTATCGTGTCTGACCAAGCCTACCAAGCAGCCCTGCGCAAAAACAAAACCGACAGTGTGCGCCTGACCGATACCAGCAAAAAAACACCTACCGAAAAACTCCCCCCGCCTCCTCGCGAGGACATGACCAATGCCAATCTTCCCGAACCCAAAATTGCCAATACGGGCAAACGTATATTGGAGACGGGCGTAGCAGAAGTGATAGACGGCATGGACAGCAACAACAAATACCTTGCCCTTCACCGCACCGCACCCGTGGGGTCGTTGATTCAAGTCAAAAATATGAACAACAGCGCGAGCGTATGGGTAAAAGTAATAGGCAAACTCCCCGACATCAGTGCCAACAACCGCATCATTATCAAACTTTCGGCCCGCGCTCAGGAGAAACTTTCGCCGGGTGGCCGTCAGTTCATCGCCGAAATCAGCTATTTGGCGCAGTAAAAGCACCTTTTAAGTCGTTGAGAACAAAATCAAGTATTTGTTTTTGTGTAATACTTTAATTATCAGTGATATAACATCTCCTCTGTCGGGTAGATTTAGAGGAGAGTTCTTAAAAATATCAACCGTTTTCATCTTCATCCAAAATCCAAGGCGTAGTTAATTCGTATTTGTGAAAGTGATAGCCACGCGTATAAGCCACTCCTTGAATTATTACGTGCAGTTCGGCTAACTCCTCGGTTGTTCCACATCCTGACAAAAAACCAACCACCTCACCGCTTTCAAGAATGAAGCACCCAAATACTTGTGTGCGGCCATGAGGCCAGTTTTGGATTTTAAGCCAAAACTTCGGAGGACGGATTGCTTTGAGCGCATCGCGGCTGCGCGTGAATGAAGCTGGGGCAACACCCAAAAATTGTGCCACCTTTTGATCAATTTGATCCAACCCAGCAGCATCG
>JALOLW010000051.1 GCA_025455795.1 Spirosomataceae bacterium | reverse complement strand
CGAAATGCTGTTTGCGGCGGCGTATGCTGCTTGCTACGGCGGTGCTGTGAAGGTAGTAGCCGAAAAACAAGGCGCAGAACTGCCCGAAGATTGGTCGGTAGATGCCAACGTATCGCTCAATCAAGACGGTGCGAGTCTATTTCTGTCAGTAAAACTGGTTTTGAAAGCCCCAGGAGGAGATCAAAAGAAACTCGAAAACGTTGCCAAGACCGCCCACGTGGTCTGCCCTTATTCAAAAGCGGTGAAGGGCAACGTCGAAACGGAAATAATGGTAGAGGTTTAGGTAGTGTACAGTTCCGCCAGTCTTTTTAAGGCTGGCGGACTTTTTTTATGGCGCTATCATCGTGTAGCGATCTACCATTTCGTCGGGGTGTACTTCCAATACATTGGCTAAGACCAACAATACCAACGTTTTAGAGGCCAGATTGCGCGGGATTCCCGCCACTGTTGCAAACCCATCCACGGTCACGCTCTTGTGCTGGTCGAGGTGCTGCATGAGTTTATGCTCTTTGTCGCCGTAGTTGAAGCGCACATTGCGATTCTCACTTTTTCTGCGCATGATTTGGCGCATTTCCCAACTTGCCTGAATAGACTTGTCGGCCACTCGGATATACGCCCGATGCACAATCTTTTTTTCGTTTTTGTGCGGTACAAATTTCTTTTTGACCAACAGCGGCGAGCCTTTGGTGATGTCTATTTCTTCTTTGACAAAGTGCGGGCGACTGCGGCTCGGCGGAATCGTAAAGACGAGTACGTCGCGCTCATCGCCTACATTGACGCGCTCCATGCGATACTCCAATCCCTCGGTACAGTATTTTTCGACGGCCCTGACCATGAGGTATTCGTCTTCGTCCACGTGTTTGAGGCCCTTGATGCTGCGGTCGTCGCCGATGCCGATGAGAAGACGCCCGCCGTCGGTGTTGGCAAAAGCCACCATCTCGCGGACGATTTTTTCAGGGTGGTTGGTTTTGAGTTTAAACTCGAGGTGCTTGCCTTCGCCTTGTCTCACCAACTCTTTGAGTGTTCTGTAGTCCATTGCACACGCCTTGAAATTCAGAAGGACTTTGTTTGGATAAAAGTAGGTTTTTTTGACAGAAATGCCAAGAGTTAGCGATTATTTTTTTATTATGCCCCAAAATTGAAACATACCATGATACTTTACAGCGTTACGGTCAATATAGACCGCCAAGTTGAGCAAGATTGGCTTCAATGGATGAAGTCCGTCCATATCCCCGAAGTGATGGATACGGGGCTGCCCATGAGCTACAAACTCCTCCGCTTACTCACCGAAATCGAAAATGAGGGGACGACCTATTCCTGCCAATATTACTTTCAGACGATGGAAGATTATTTCACTTACGACAAACTTCATTCGCCTGCCCTTCAACAAAAACATCATTTCCGCTTCCAGAACAAGTACGTCGCTTTTCGGACGTTGTTGGAGGAGGTGTGAGTTGATGCTTATTGCGTCGTGCGTACTGGGTATTGCGTTTGAAGATTAAAAAAATAGACCTCAACGATTTCGTCCAACCTCCCCAACTATGAAACATTTTCTCATTTTCGTATTGATGTTTTTGGCCTTTTGTGTCGCTGCCCAACCTGACCCGCTGCGCCAAAAAGCCCGCGAAATCCACCGCCGCCTTTTGACCATAGATACCCATACCGACGTGCCAATGGTGATGTCTAAACCCGACTTTGACATCAACCAAAAACACGCCTACAACGATGCCAACAACTCCACCGTGGACTTCCCACGTATGCGCGAGGGCGGCATGGATGCGATGTTTTTTGCGATATATCTTGGGCAAGGACCGCTTTCTCCCGAAGCACACAAAGAGGTGAAAGTCAAAGCACTAAGTATTTATAAGGCCGTACACGATGCCCTCAAAAAATACCCCGACATAGCCGAACTCGCCCTTACTGCCGCCGACGCCGCCCGCCTCAACAAAGCGGGGAAATTGGCAGTCTATATCGGCATGGAAAATGGCTACCCCATCGGCGACGACGTGGCGAGTCTGAAACAATTTTACGATTTGGGCTGTCGCTATTTGACGCTCTGTCATTCGTTCAACAACCTCATCTGCGATTCTTCCACCGACCCCAAAGGTGCTTTGTACGGGGGCTTGAGTCCGATGGGGGTGCGGGTGATCCAAGAACTCAACCGCTTGGGTATTGTGCCAGACCTATCGCACGTGTCAGACGAAACCGTGATGGACGTGCTGCGGGTTTCGACCAAGCCCGTCATTGCTTCGCACTCCAACGCCCGCGCCCTCTGCGACGTACCGCGCAACTTGCCCGATTCGCTCATCAAGGCCATTGCGGCCAAAGGGGGCGTGGTACAGGTCAATTTTGTGAGTGATTTTCTGAAACCACCGTCCCCAGCATTTGCCGCCGAACTCCGCGAAGCACGGGCGCGGTACTTCAAAGCCACCGAAGCCAACCGCGAATCTATAAGACTGGAAATCAACGCCATCGAAAAAAAGTATGCTCACGAGCGAGCCAATATCACGGATTTGGTACGGCACATTGATTATATCGCCAAGCTCGTTGGTCCCGACCACGTGGGTATCGGGAGCGATTTTGACGGCGGCGGTGGTGTCACGGGCTGTGAGGATGTGTCACAAATCGAAAACATTACCTTTGAACTCCTCAAAATGGGGTATTCCGAAGAAACATTGGCCAAAATTTGGGGTGGAAACATCCTGCGTGTTTTGCGTGCAACCGAAAGCAAATAACGACTATGAACTTTGTCCGAAACTTTATTTTTTGGGGCTTTGCTGCATTTTTTCTCGCTTGCCCTACGCTCGCCCAAAAGCAGGGGCAGGCGTTGGTGGATTCGTTGGTGAGGCTACTGCCGACGATTCAAAACGACACACTCAAAGCCAGAACTTACAAAAATATTGCTGAGGAATTGTCTTTTATCAATACTGACAAGGCGTTGTATTACAGCAAATTAGGGCTTAGTCATGTCACCAAAATGCCGTGGAAGCGGGGCATTGGGGTGTTCAACAACGCGATTGGACGGTCGTATAGCGACAAAGGTATGTACGATTCGTGCCAATACTACTACAAACGGGCGTTGGCCGTGTATCAAGACATCAACGACAAGTGGAACATGGCTTCTACTTACAACAACTTGGGGGCGGCAGAGCAGAATATTGTTTCCAATTATCCGAAAGCAACGCAGTATTGCTTGGAAGGACTCAAGATCGCCGAAGAGATTGACGATGCTTACCTTATCGCTATTGGTTATGGCAATCTTTCGGGAATTTTTTTGGCCCAAAAAAACTATCCAAAAGCCCTTGATTACGCGCTAAAAGGTTTGCGATTTGCCCAAAAACAAGCCGCTTATCCACAAAATAACGCCCAACGCGAAGTAGCAAAGGCTTTGGTAAAAGTGGCGGCGATTTACATTGACCAAAAGAATTTCAACAATGCCCAAAAATACCTTCAACAAGCTCTGCCACTTTTTGAAAAAACGGGCAATTTGGAGGGTTTGGCCAACGCGCTCGACAACTTCGCCACTACGTTTGGTCAAGATTCCGATACCAAAATAGCGTATTCATTGAAGGCGTTTCAGACTTGGCAAAAGGTCAATCCAATGCACTCGGAGGCCATCACCAACGCGGGCAATTTGGGCATGGCTTACCTTGAAAAAGCCAAAACCAAGGGCGGTGACAAAGTCTCCCTGTACCGTCAAGCCGAGAAATACCTCCAAATAGCCATCGCACGAAGCCGACAAAAAGGTGAGGTGGGCAATGAGTCGTATTGGCAAGGGAGATTGGCCGAATTGCAAGCCGAACGTGGTGATTATAAAAACGCCTACTTCAACTTTCGGCAATACCAAGCCGTACAGGATTCGCTTTACTCGCAAGAAAGCAAAAACAAAATCGCAGGAATGGAAAGCCAACGCGAGATAGAACTGCGCGACAAACAACTCGAAATCAATCGTTTAGATTTGGAAAGTCAAAAAAAACAACGCATCTATTTGTTCGTCGGACTGGGGCTAATGGCCGTGATAGGGGCATTGCTGTATTGGCAAAATCAAACCCGCAAACGTACCAACACCACCCTTTTGCACCTCAACCACGAACTCGACGAAGCCAACAAAGTGAAGGCCAAGTTTTTTGCCATTTTGAGCCACGATTTACGAAGCCCCGTTGCCAATCTCATCAGTTTTTTGAACCTCCAAAAAGAAGCCCCCGACCTCCTCACGCCCGACCTCGCCGCTGCCCATCAACAGCGCATCACTACCGCCGCCGAGGGACTGCTCGACACCATGGAATCTATGCTACTGTGGAGCAAAAGTCAAATGGAGCATTTTAAGCCACAAGTCAAAGAAGTACCTGTAAGTGAGCTATTTGCGTATCTGAATAAATTCTTTGCGGGGCATCCGTCGGCGACGTTGCGTTTTGAAACTGCCGATGATTTGAAGGTCGTGACCGACGAAGATTACCTCAAAATCATCATGCAAAACCTCACGAGCAATGCCCTCAAAGCCCTCCAAAATAGCCCCAACGGACTCGTACAATGGACTGCTCGACAACAAAACGGGCAGGTGGTACTCGCTATCACCGACAACGCAGGCGGTATCTCCGAACAACAAATGAGCGCGCTTTACGCTGACACCGCCCACATCGGTACCAAAACGGGCTTAGGACTCCACCTCATTCGTGATTTGGCCAAAGCCATTTCCTGCAAAATCAGCGTTCATCCCACACCCAACGTCGGCACTGAGTTTTTGCTTACTTTTTGAAGCCCCCAAACCCCCAGACGGTGGCTTACCTCTCTCCCTTTCGCCCCCATTCTGTCTATTAAAACTGTCGTTGGTCGAGTGAGGCTTGGCGAGGCTTGGGGTTGTGTATAGTTTTGGACTGTTAATCCTCTACGCAACAATTCAAGACGAACAACACAAATGGAAAGACGCGATTTTTTTACGAATTCGGCACTATTGACCGCTTTTGCTGGATTTTCACCGAATACGTTTGGACAACCCACCAACGGTAATTTATCAGAAACCATCAAGCCTGTATTACTGCCCGCGCTGCCTCCGCTCGACCACAAAGGCAGCTCCGACATCCGGGTATGGATTCGGACTTCGATGACCAACGGGCTTTTTTCGAGCGTAGAATGTGCCGTAGCACCCAAAACCATGGGTCCCGCGCCGCATTGGCACAAAGAACTCGACGAGTTGATGTTTGTACTCGAAGGCACTGCCAGTGTGTTGGTGGGGGAGGAAGTGGTACAGGTAGAAGCAGGCGGATGGCACCTACGCCCACGTATGATTAAGCATACGTTTTTCAATGCCTCCGACAAGCCTTTGCGCTTTGTAGATATGTATTTCAATCAGCCTTTTGAGGAGTTTTTGGAAAAAATTTACCACCAACTTACGCCCGAAAACGGTTTTCCGCGCGGTTCGGCAGCGTTGAGCCGCGAACGGGATGTTCTCAATGAAAAATTTGGGCTTTTTTATCCTTCGACTGCGGGTCAAGAGCGAGCCGCCATTGTGAAAAAGTACGGATTGAAATAATGGGCTAAAATCTGAAGCTACTTTCTAAAACAACATTGAGTGATGAAAAAAATACTGCTTTTAGGGGCATTGATGGGGACGCTATCTTGCTCCAGCCCCTCCGAAACCCCCGACCCCAATAACACAAATAATCCTTCTAACCCCACAGGAAGCAACACCATGGGCAAAGGCCAAGCGGGCGTGGTAGGTACGGCAGGCATTGCCGAATGGGATAAACTTTCGGCATCTGAAAAAGGCCGTATTATGGGCTGGAACGCTTTGTTTTTGCACCAGTCTGTGGGGCAAGATTTGGAAGAAGGCTGCAAAGCCAACGGCTACGCTTTCGACTACTACGGCAAAGGCGACAAAACCGACGGTGCAGCTTCGGGCAAAGGACTCAAAGGTGGAATTTTTGTGGACGTAGGCGGGATTCCCAACGGCAATCCTTACGAAAAAATGAGAGTTTTTCGAGAAAACGCCACCCGTAACAAAGACCTCCTGCAAGTAATGATATTGAAGTTTGGCTATGCTGACATCCAAGATGATAATTTTGAAAAGGTCAAAACTGAGTACAAAGTCCTGATAGACGCGCTTCGAGCGCAGTCGCCACAGCTACGCTTTGTTCACGTCACACCGCCGTTGGTCTATTCTACTGCTGCCTACGAAGGCAACGCCGCCAAAATGAAAGTAGGACAGTGGATGAAAGAGACCTTCAAGACCACGGACGTGATTTTTGACCTCCAAGAATTAGAATCCAACAACGGGGCCTGTCAGCAAAATAATGTGTGGCGCATCTGTCCCGAAAACCGTAACACCGCCTCTGACCCCTCCGATGTAAACGGTATAGATAGCTCTGACGGCCAAGGGCATATCGGTAAAAAGGCAGCCCAACGCATCAGCAAGGCACTTTTGATGAGTATTTACAACGCAGGAAAATGACAGATACTACTTTCTAAACAATCATAAAATCATGAAACAATTACTCACATATCTCGCAACCGCTATGGTGTTGCTTATCAATATCGCCGCAGGTTGTGGCAACTCGGTCAAAGAAGACCCGCAACCCGACAATTTCACCTCGCTGCTCGGCAAATGGGAAGCCATACGCGCCCGCTACGAAATCACCAAACAAGACGGCTCCGAAATCAGCACAGGGCCTGAATTTAAGTCAAAAGGGGTGGTCATTATTTGGGAGTTTTTCAAAGATGGGCGTCTCAAAGCTACCATGGATGGTAAAAGCCGAGAAGTACGCTGGGAGTTGAAAGTAACCCGCACCAACAGCACTGCCATAGACGTAGGAACGCTCAAAATCATCGGTGATGAGGAAAAACAACTAGCTCAAAGTTTGGGTCAAAGTGGCGATTTGACGTACAATATCGAAACCAAAGACAATATCATGTACCTCAAAGTTGATGCCACGAGTCAAGGCCCCTACAAGAAAAACATTTTGGTCTATACGTATGCCAAACTTTAAACCATGAAAAAAGGACTGTTACTGCTTGCAACGTTGGTTTTGTTGAGTTGGGGCGTGTATGAATGTAAATACTACTTCAGCTACTGGCAAGACCTCCGCGACCGCCCGTGGGCGTACAGCACTGACAAAAACGCTAAACTGCTGATAGGTCATTGGAAAGGAGTTTTCAAAGACCCAGATGGGGTCGCTAAAAACCTTGAAATCGAAATATTTGAGCCTGTCACCGACGAAGAACGCGAACAAAAAGCCAGTCGAAAGGTGCGGCGTCGCTCCCGCGAAAACAAACAAGGGTTTGAAGGCAAAGCCTTCGTAGAGAGCAGATTAGGTTTTGAAAAGTACGAAATTTACGGCGCAGTAGAAAAGGATGACTTCCATCAATTGCACTTCAATTTTCGCCCCGAAGACGAAGCGAAGCGCGTACTGCCCAACTTCACACTCAACCAAGCCGAAAAGGGGCGTTGGACTGGAGACCAACTCACTCTCACGCTTGCATTTGCCTACCACCGCGCCGACGGCAGCAGTCATTGGAACAGTGCCGATCCTCGCCATAATCAAAAAGTCATTCTTATACTCAACCGAAAATCAAAATGAAAAAACTAAGCCCATTGGTAGCACGACTTGAAGTCGTGCCACCAATAAACCATTCTTATACTCAACCGAAAATCAAAATGAAAAAATTATTCATTGTATTCATTATCAGCACCTTAATATTTCCCCCTTCGGGGGGCAGGGGGCTTTTTGCCCAAAGCACCACTATTCTTCCGGGGGCTTCTACCCAAAGCATGACCACCGCCCAACGTAACGCTTTTACAACGGCAGACGAAGGTACACTCCTCTATGATACCGATACCAAGAGTTTTTGGTACCGAAAAAATGGAGATTGGTCTGAACTCGCTACGGGTGCAAGTGCTGGCGTGGGTTGGCAACTCAATGGCAACACGCTCTCCAACACCAACAGCGGCAGTGTGGGCATTGGTACAAGCAGCACCGTAGCCAAGCTCACTGTCCAAACCGACAATGCCAACCCTTTTGGCTTGATGCATACCAATGGCAGTCTGACACTCCGCTCCGAGCTGTCAAGTGGCCAGACTTGGCTGGGCAATAGCAGCAATAATCCGTTGCATTTGCATACCGACAACGGCGCAGGGGCCAAAATCAGCCTTTTCTCCAACGGACACGTGGGCATCAATTACGGCCAGTTTACGCCGCCACCCTCTGCTTTGGATATTTTGGCAAAACCCGAATTTGCCAGTAGAATCAGGGGTACAAATCCTTACATGGGCTTTCATACTTACGACCCTGGAAACTCTGATAGTGAGCAGTTTGGCTTTATTCGAGCGTGGACAGAACACGGCAACGTCACGGGGCTGTTTGGCTTAGAAATAGGTACACCCCCGCGCGGCACACTCAATGTAGCAAAAACCGTGGTACTCTCCACCAATTACCAACGGCGACTACTCATCACCGAAAATGGCAACGTGGGTATCGGAGTAGGCACCACCCCCGCCGCCAAACTGACGATTCAGGGCGCATCAAGCAACAGTATGAGCAATACAGTGGACATCAGTAACTTGACCATTGGACCTAATTCGAGTCATGTTCACTGGGGAACAAAAGGCGATTGGTACATTCGTTCGGCTCAATGGCATCGTCCGCGCCAAAGAGGTGATTGTCGAAACCAATTGGGCTGATTTTGTTTTTGACAAAAACTACCGCCTCCGTCCGCTGGCGTCGGTAGAGCAGTTTATCAAAACCCACAAACACCTACCAGACCTTCCAAGTGCCGCAGAGATTCAGCAAGGAGGCGCGAAAATGGCCGAACTTACCACCAAAATGATGCAGAAAATAGAGGAGTTGACCCTGTATAGCATCGCCCAAGAAAAGCGAATTCGGCAGTTGGAGAAACAACTTTCCAAAAAGAAGTAAAAAGCTGTTAATCAAATCATTATTACGATTATGAAAACTCTTTTTGGCAAAAAAATACCACAAATACTCATTGTTTGGGCAATGATAAGCTACCCTATTTTTGCCCAAATCCCGCCACCAGTACCCGTCAAAAGTTTCGGCGAAGATATCATACGTCAGGCTTGTGGCACCAAGCCTCGTTCTGTTCCCAAAATCATTCCCAAAACCGACCAAGCGCGGTTGGCGGCGGTATTGCCTTACACCATCAAAGTGTATCTCACTGTTTTTGCTGACAACGACGGCAGCAACCGAGCCTCTACCGACGCCGACCAAATGCGGCAGTTCAACGCCATGGTTAGCCTTTTTGCACCGCACAATATTTGTTTTGTGTTGTTGGGCATCCGTGAAGTTCGCAACAGCGACCTCAATACCCAATTTACAGATGAAGAAAGCGACCTTAACCCGCATCGCATTGGGGGCGTGTTCAACATCTTCACCCATGCCGTGGTACAGCGACCAGATTTTGTGAATTTGGGCGGAACAGCCTACGACATTCCCAACACAGGCGCGTATGTGAGCCTTGCCCGTAGCAATTTGTCCAATCCCAACGACATCGTGACGATGGCACACGAAGTAGGCCATGCTTTAGGACTTCTTCATACTTTTGAACCACACCCTTGGGACCCACTGCACGGCACAGAAAGTGTAACTCGCGTACCAGGCGATGTATGTTGGGATTGTGACGTGGACGGCGACTACATCTGCGATACCCCTGCCGATCCCGACCAAGACAATGAAGACAGCAACACCGGCCCTTATTTGGCCGTCAATACCAATGAAAGCTGTGTTTATACGGGCAATAGAGTGGATGAATGTAACCAACCTTACGTTCCTGCCACCAACAACGTCATGAGTTACGGACGTTGGTCGTGCCTCAACAATTTTACGGTGGGGCAAGGCAACAGAATGCGGTATTTTTTGGCCACAGAATCGGATTTTCAAAACATTTTAGCCCCTGAAACGCTCCAACAACCCACTGTATTTGTGCCTACTTTGCTCTATACGAGCGGAGGAAGCTGGCAAGTAGCCCGCGACCAAGTGACCCTCGGCGGTCCTGGAACGAGCTATCAGGTGATTCAAAGTGCCTATCAGCAAATAAAGTCCAAGCGTATCGTTCTGAAATCGGGGGTGAGGCTTGCTCCCAACACCTTTGGCGCGGTACACATTGCCACCAATCCGTACTGTCAGTAACCAAAACGTACTTTTATCTCCCCAAACCCAAACCTCATTACAGTAAAAAACTGGCGTTGCGTTGCTTATAACAAAGTCTTTATCAAATCGAATAGAGCAATGCAAACGAAGTGGTTATGGATAGGCGGTCTGGGTGTAACAACTTTGAGTCTATCGGCTTTTCTGGGATTTTTTGAAACAAAAACTGACTACAATACCGAAGTCAAGCCCATCCTCAACAAGCACTGCATGAGCTGCCACGGCGGCGTAAAAAAAGCGGGAGGTGTGAGCTTTTTGTTTGAAGAAGAAATGTACCAACCTGCCAAGTCGGGCAAACCACCCGTGGTAGCGGGCGATGCCGACGCCAGCGAAATGATGCGCCGTATCTTGCTGCCCGAGGGTCACGAAGACAAAATGCCCAAAGAAGGGACGCCGCTCAACGACCAAGAAATCGAAACCCTCCGCAAGTGGATTGACCAAGGCGCACAGTGGGGAGAACATTGGGCTTATAAACGGGCAGAACGCCCCAAAGTACCTGCTATTGGCGGATTTTGGGCCAAATTGGGCTTGACCGACGACGACGAAACCCGCTGGGCTAAAAACGAAATTGACCATTTTGTCCTCGAAAAACTCCGCCAACAAGGGCTAAAGCCCTCTCCCGAAGCTGACCGCGCCACGCTCATTCGGCGGTTGAGCCTGGATTTGACGGGCTTGCCTCCTACCGATGCCCAAGTACAACGATTTGTCAATGACCCCTCGCCCAAAGTCTACGAAAATCTCGTGGACTCTCTCCTGCGCTCACCCGCCTACGGAGAACGCTGGGCGGGTAGCTGGCTCGACTTGGCGCGCTATGCCGACACCAAAGGCTACGAGCGCGACCCCGGGCGGAGTATTTGGCGGTACCGCGACTGGCTCATCAAAGCCTTCAACCAAGACAAGCCGTATGACCAATTTATCACCGAACAGATAGCGGGTGACTTGCTTCCCAACGCGACCGACGACCAGCTCATTGCCACGGGTTTTCACCGAAATACCATGAACAACGACGAAGGCGGCACCATGGACGAGGAGTTCAGGGTAGCAGCCGTCATAGACCGCGTCAATACCACTTGGGACGTCTTTCAAGGAACTACGTTTAGCTGCGTGCAGTGCCACAGTCACCCTTACGACCCCATCAAACACGAAGAATACTATCAATATTTGGCGTTTTTCAACAACACCCGCGACGAAGACGTCACAAGCGATACCCCTACGCTGCGGTTTTATGCCAAAGAAGACTCGGCCAAAATCGCCAAAATTGAGGCGTGGTTTGCGGCAGTTGGTGGTAAACAGTCGGCAGCTACCGGTTCACAAACCCAAGTGACCAACAAACCTCAAACTTTAAAACTCTCCGAATTTAAAGAGTTTGTGCGGGTGATGGAACCGAAGGTCAATTCACACGATTTTGACCAACATTTCAACGCTTCATTGCTCGATGCCAAATACTTCGGTATCCAAGACCAAGGCACTTCTCGCTGGCCCAATGTGACCCTCACGGGCAAAAATCGCTTGTTAATGGCGATTGGGACCAACGCCGATAAAGCGGTATTGGACCTTCGCCAAGACAGCTTGAAAGGTAAAACGCTGCTGACGTACATTGTCCCCAAAACGGGTAGTCAATGGCGCGATACGGTGGTGGTCTTACCCGTACTGCCTGACGCTGGCAAACGCCACTTGTTTTGGACGCTTCGCAACCCCAAAACCCCCAAAGATTGGGTGATGATAAAATGGGCAACATTCCAAGCGGCGTTGCCCGGCGAAGGCAAAGCAGGTTTTGAAGAAATCGAAAAACTATACGCCGATGTCCTCACGGGCAACGTACCGAGTACGCCCATCATGTACGAAGGCGCGGGCGATTTGCTTCGCCAAACGCACGTTTTTGAGCGGGGCAACTGGACGGTGAAAGGCAAAAAAGTCATCCCTGGCATACCGAGGGTGTTTCAGCAATCAGCCGTGCCAAAAGTTCACAATAACGCCCAAACCCCAAAAACACGCCTTGACTTGGCAAAATGGCTTGGCTCGCGCGACAATCCGCTCACGGCCAGGGTAGCGGTTAATCGTTTTTGGGAGCAGTTGTTTGGGACAGGTATCGTCGAAACCGTCGAAGATTTTGGTTCGCAGGGGATTCCGCCCACGCACGAGGCGTTGTTGGATTGGCTTTCGGTGGAGTTGATGGAAAATCACCAATGGAGTGTTAAGAAATTATTGAAACAAATCGTCCTCTCAGCTACGTACCGTCAAAGCAGTGCCGTCACCCCCGAAAAACTCGCCAAAGACCCTTTCAACAAGTGGCTCGCGCGCGGGGCGCGGGTGCGGCTATCGGCAGAGCAAGTGCGCGACCAAGTGCTGACAGTGAGCGGATTGCTGTCCAAAAAAATGCACGGTCCGAGTGTTATGCCCCTCCAACCCGACAATATTTGGCTTTCGCCTTACGACGGGGCCAAATGGCAACTCAGCGGTGGAGAAGACCGCTATCGGCGAGGACTTTATATTTATTGGAAACGCACCGCGCCCTATCCTTCGATGGTCACATTTGACGCGCCGAGTCGGGAGTTTTGTCAGTTGAGACGGATTCGGACCAACACGCCCCTGCAAGCGTTGGTCACGCTCAACGACCCCGTGTATCTTGAAGCGGCGCATTGCTTGGCCGAAAACATCGCCACGCAGTTCAAAACTCCCCAGACACAAATCAGCGAAGCCTATCGCCGACTGATGTACCGTACTATTTCTACCAAACGCCTCGGCGTACTGCTCCGATTGTACCAAAAGTCGCTCAAAGCGTACCAGAAAGACCCCGAAGCAGCCCAAAAGCTATTGGCAAACGATGGGGAGGCGTCTCCTCAACTTGCGGCTTTGACCATCACCACGAGCGCGATGCTCAATCTCGACGAAGTAGTGACGAAGGAGTAAAAGCACCTGCGAGCAATTCGTTTGAAGCTATTTTTTCACAGTTTTGATAATTTCCAATGCCGCTTTGACGCGGGCTTCGAGGGCGTCCCAATCGCGGTTGACCAAAATTTCTTTGGTGAGAAGATTGGAGCCTATACCTACGGCATCTGCGCCCGCCCCAAACCACTTGCCAAGACTCTCTTGGGTAGGCTCTACTCCGCCCGTCACGAGCACCGTTGTCCACGGCATGGGGGCTTTGAGGGACTTTACGAATTGAGGACTGAGGGTATCACCGGGAAACAGTTTAATCACTTCCACACCCCATTCTTCGGCGTTGGTGATTTCGGTAAGGGTGGCACAGCCGGGCAGATAAGGCACTTTGCGGCGGTTGCAGACTTTGGCCACTTCGGCGTTGAAACTCGGACTGACCACAAAATCTGCGCCCAACTGCATATACAAGGCCGCCGTGGGCGCATCGAGTATCGTGCCTACGCCCAAAATCATATCGGGATACTCGCGGTTAGCGGCTTTGACGAGTTCGCCAAAAATCTCGTGGGCAAAGTCGCCACGATTGGTGAGTTCAAACAAACGAACGCCCGCTTTGTAACAGGCTTTGAGAACATTTTTGGAAACTTCGACATCGGTGCTGCTAAACAGTGGCACCAACGGCACGGCATGGAGAGCTTGATAGGTATGGAGGCGTGAAAAACGAGCCATTGCGATTGTGTTGAAAGTGTTATAACTGACAGACGAGTAAAAAGATAAGTTACCCCATAAAACGACGCCATCGCTCAAAGCGATGGCGTCGTTATTTTTATGCCAACGTATTCAAATCAAAGGGCAGTTTGCGGATGCGTTTGCCCGTAGCAGCAAAAATGGCATTGCCCAATGCTGGCGCGATAGGCGGTAAGCCGGGTTCGCCCACACCACCTGGATTGGCACCGCTGTCTATGATGTGAATCTCCATTTTGGGTGCTTCGCTGAGGCGCATCACGTGGTATTTGTCGTAGTTGGTTTGGTCGCAGACTCCATTGGTAAATGTAATGCCGCCCTTCACCGCCGCCGAAATCCCCATTACGATATTGCCTTCGGTTTGGGCTTTGACGTGGTCGGGATTGACGTAGTAGCCACAGTCAAGTACTGATACTACTTTGTCAATTTTGACCCCGTTGCCGTTTTTAGAAACCGTCACACAAGCGGCTGAAATACTGCCAAACGACGCAAAAATGGCAATGCCTTTGCCTTGTCCTGTGGGGAGTTTTTCTTTCCAGTTGGCTTTTTCGGCCAAGGTAGTCAGCACGTTGCGATAACGCTCGTCTTTGATGAGGGCCAAACGGGCTTCGAGGGGGTCTTTGCCCGCTTTTTGGGCGAGTTCGTCCATGAAGCACTCTTGCCCCCAACCGAAGTTGGACGCATACACCGACCGCCACCATACGACTGGAATATCGGTCTTGACGTGGGTCCATGAGATTTTGGAAACGGGAAAATTGTATTTGCTGTTTTCGGTACTCAATTCGCCAGAGAGCCAAGGGTCGGCTTCGTCGGGGCGCAAACCTTTGAACACTTGCCCCAAAATAGACTCACCGATGGCGTGGTGGTGAAAACCCGTGATGCGGCCATTGGACACGTAGCCCTGCATACTGCTCAACATTCCCGGGCGATATGGCCCCTGCGCGATGTCGTCTTCGCGCGTCCATATTACTTTAACGGGCTTTTTGAGTTCTTTGGCCAAATAACAGGCTTCGTTGAGATAGTCGTGATAAGCCTTGCGCCCAAACGACCCACCCAACAGCGGCACGTTGATTTTTACTTTGTCAGAACTCACGCCAAAAAACCGCGAAACATCACCCAAAGCTCCGTCGGGTCCTTGGACGTGCGCCCACACCTCTACACTCCCGTCTTCTTTTTGATGCACTACGGCACACTCGGGTTCGATGGGTGCGTGGGCCAAAAAGGGTGTTTCATACACCGCCTCAATTTTGTCTTTGGCGTTGGCAAACTTGGCGTTGAAATCGCCCTGTTCTTCGTGGTTGATGCCTTCTTTTTTGGCAGCTTCGTAGCAGTCCGCAAAGTATTTGTCGGTGGTCATGGTTTTGGCCAAGTCGCCGTTGTCCCACTGTACTTTGAGGGCTTTGCGGCCTTTCATGGCAGCCCACCAATTGGTCGCTATTACGGCCACTGCTTCCGAGGTACGGTGCGGCATTTGCCGTTGCGCTTTGATGATTTGCAGCACTCCTTTTACTTTTTTGGCCTCGGTGTCGTCTATCGAAACCACCTTGCCGTGGATAGCGGGCGAGTGCAGCATACAAGCATAAACCATGCCCGGCACTTCGACGTCAATGCCATAAACGGCCTTGCCCGTGACGCGCTCGGGTACGTCGAGGCGTTTGTTGTATTTGCCAATAATTTTGAAATCCTTGGGGTCTTTCAGTTTTGGGTTTTTGGGAACAGTGAGCTTAGAGGCATCGTCCACGAGTTCGCCAAAGCCAAACGACTTGTCGGAGTTGCGGAGTTTGATGCGTCCGTTTTCGGCGTAGCAATCGGCGGGAAGGGCATTCCAGCGTTTGGCGGCCACTTCTATCATCATTTCTTTGGCGGCAGCGCCCGCCTTGCGGAGCGAAGTCCACAACCCGCGCACGGTGCTACTTCCGCCCGACTGTTGGCTTCCGTACTTAGCTTTGCCGTCCGATTGGATGAGTTTGACTTGGTCGAGGCTCACCTCCAGCTCCTCCGCAATCAGCGACGGTGCGGCTTGGGTAGAGCCTTGGCCCATGTCGGGGCGGGGATTAATGAGGGCAATGCTACCATCGGTACTGATGATGATAAACGGGTTGATTTCGAGGTCAAGCACTGCTGCTCCTGCTTTGGCGATTTTTTTGGCGTTTTTGCCTTTGCCAAATGAGTTTGCGCCAATCATCAAACCCGCGCCTGTCAGCGCAGTAGTTTTGAGAAAGTCGCGGCGATTGGATGCGCTTATGTTTTTCATTAATTTAGTGCTTTACAAATTTTTGATTTTGTTGAATAATATCCATCAATACGCCAAAAATCAATTCGACCGATTCGAGTTGAATTTCGGTGATTTCGATACAAACTTTTTTGCCTGTCAGCTTCAAGAAACTCCAGTTGGCACCTGTGGTTACGACCCCAAAGATGGTTGGAATCGGATTGCCTTTCCGTTCATTGAATATTTGAGCAGCAATCATTTCAGCAATACATTGGCCAAGCCCATTTTTAATGTTATCGTTTTTGGCTTCTACCAGCGATATGATAGGCGAGCGAACAAACATTTGTTCAGGATTGAGGCTAATCAAGAAGTCGCACCTCCCTTTCAACCCTTTGCTTGCATCCACATCGAAAGTAATACCCGAAAAGAAGCTAATCTGCTCACGAAGTATTTTACGCAGTTCAAATAAAATCGTAGTAACAATCAATTCCGAGCGTGCTTTTTCGGTATCAATCGCAAAAGCCAACCTCGCTTTGCTCAACAATTCTTCTTTGAACGTGTCCGACAACTGGTAAGGCTTTATCGAATCAGTAATCACACAATGCAGCGACGAAGCAATACTAACCCCAAAGGCTTCTTCTATATCGTTGATTTTGTACTGTTCGTATGATTTTTTCATTTCAAACGCGATTCACGCTGTCGTTTACGATGTTACATTCCTACATTTCTGCATTTCTACATTTTTGCATCATTGGATTTCTGCATTCCTGCATTTTACGAATACCTCCCTATCCCGCTTTCATCCTATCAGCCGCGCGGTGGATTCCCTTGCGAATGCGGTCGTAAGTGCCACAACGACAGAGGTTTCCATTCATGTAAGCATCTATGTCGGCGTCGGTTGGATTGGGGTTGGATTTGAGCAGACCAACTGCCGACATGATTTGTCCCGACTGACAATAGCCACACTGTGGTACTTGTTCTTCGATCCATGCTTCTTGCACAGCATGAAGCTGTTTTTCACCAATGCCCTCAATGGTGGTGATTTTGGCGTTTTTGGGAAGCGACGAAACGGGCATTTGGCACGAGCGGGCGGGCTGTCCATCTACGTGGATAGTGCAAGCACCGCACTGCGCCATGCCACAGCCGTATTTGGTGCCTTTGAGTCCCACAAAATCGCGGATGACCCAAAGCAACGGCATATCCGACTCTACGTCCACCTTGACTTTTTTGCCATTGACGTTTAAATTGTACGCTGACATGTTGTTGTGATTAAGGTTGAAGATTATGATTTTTGAAAGACAGGGTTGCAAAGAAATATTTTTGAAAAAGTAAAGTTTGACAGAAAATTGCTCAAAGTCAAATCTTGCATCATAATTCAGGACGAAAATCCCCCTTTTGTCGCTATTTTGGTAAATTTGTGCAAAATTACTGCCGTGCAAACATCTCCATTGGCCGAGCGCCTCCGCCCCAAAACGCTGGATGAATACGTGGGGCAATCGCATCTTTTGGGGCCAAAAGGCCCGCTTCGCCGCATTATTCAAACCAACGCGCTGCCTTCCATGATTTTGTGGGGACCGCCGGGCGTGGGCAAAACTACGTTGGCGCAGCTCATCGCTCAATCGTCCAAACGACCCTTTCACAACCTCAGTGCCATCAGCGCGGGCATCAAAGACCTGCGCGACGTGATAGACCGCGCCACAGGCTTGTTTTCGCCGATTGTGTTCATTGACGAAATCCACCGCTTCAACAAAACCCAACAAGACGCGCTGCTCGGTGCGGTAGAAAAAGGCCGCATCACGCTCATCGGTGCTACCACCGAAAACCCCTCGTTTGAGGTCAATTCGGCCTTGCTGTCGCGCTGTCAGGTATATGTTTTGGAGGCTTTTGGCGTGGAAGAACTCGAACAACTGACGAAACGCGCCCTCGAAACCGACGTAGAACTCAAAAAATACCCGTACAAAATTGAATCGTTGGCGAGCCTTTTTCGGCTTTCGGGCGGGGATGGACGCAAACTCCTCAACCTGCTCGAAATGACCGTTGCGGCACAAGTAGGCGCAGCGCAAATTGTCCTCAACGACGAAGTGGTGGAGGGCGTAGCGCAGCAGCAGTTGGCGCGATACGACAAATCGGGCGAGCAGCACTACGACATCATATCTGCTTTTATCAAATCGCTGCGTGGCTCCGATCCCAACGCGGCCCTTTATTGGATGGCCCGTATGATAGTAGCGGGCGAAGACCCCGTATTTATCGCCCGCAGGATGGTGATTTTGGCTTCGGAAGACATTGGAAACGCCAACCCTACCGCTACCATCATGGCCATGAACTGTATGGATGCCGTCAAAGCGGTGGGCTATCCTGAGTGTCGGATTATCTTATCGCAAACGGCGGTGTATTTGGCGACTTCGCCCAAGTCCAATGCGTCTTACAGGGCCATTGAGGACGCTATCGCTTTGGCCGAAAAAACTTCGCACCTGCCCGTGCCACTCGCGCTACGCAACGCCCCCACGAAGCTCATGAAACAGGTAGGTTACGGAAAAGGCTATCAATATTCGCACGATTTTGTGGGGAATTTTGTGAAGCAAGACTTCTTACCCGACGAAATTAAAGGCACCAAGCTCTACGACCCCAGCAACAACCCCCGCGAAAACGAAATTCGCCGCCAACTCCAAAAATGGTGGGAAGATTGGTATGGGTATTGAGTGCAGTTCGTCAAGTTTTGGTTATGGATCGGTTGGTGTGCTGGCTACAAACTATTTCCATACTTCTCTAACCATTTGATGGCTTCTCTGTAATTGGGGTAATACGATTTCAGTAATGTCCAAAATTTGGTGGTATGGCTCATGACGACTGTGTGTAAGAGTTCATGGACTATCAAGTAATCTATCACATAGTCAGGGGCTTTTATGAGTTTCCAATTCAATGAAATGTTTTTATCGCTTGAACAGTTGCCCCACTTGGTTTTTGATTCTCGTATGAAAAACTTATTGAATGGCAGTTTTAGTTTTGCCGACAATTCTTTGGTTCGTTTGGTTAGGTGTTTTTTTGCAATGGTTCTATACCAATCTTCCTGAATGATAGGCTCTATCAAATCTCGCTTTGATAGGATCGTTTTGTGCTCGTGGTCAATAATTACCTTTTGAGCGTAGGTCGTATCATAAAAATAATGGTACCGTGTGCCAAATAGCAGCAGTTGATTGCGTTGTAATTCAATGCTTGACATCCTTTTGAAGTACTTCAAGTTTGTATCAATCCACTTGGCTTTCTTTTTAAGAATCAAAGCAATGTCTTCATCCGAAAAATCGGGCGGGGCAATAATGCGCACTCGTCCGTCTTCACTTACCCTGATTCGGGCGTGTTTTACTTCTTTGCGAATCAATATATAATGCTCAGGTAACTCCATCAATTCAATCGGTAATTCTGTAAAACAGCTTTCATGATTTGCTCTACCAATTCATCGTTGCTGTCAATTTTCAATTCTTCAAACCTCGGATTGACCGACAAAAGCAAAATCTCGTATTTCAAGCGGTCAAATTCTCGGGGTACTTCTTGCCAACCGCCGTAAACCTTGGCTTTGATTTTTTCGGCTGCTTCCAACGAAAACGCTCTCGCCAATGCTTCGTTGAAATCTACCCCCGACCCATTTTTGATAAGTGTATAAAACTCAAAACTGCCTTTGTCGGGGAAGCCCATTCGTGTAGGCAATGAAGCTACTTCGTCCAATTCGGTATAAAGCACCCCCAACTGATTCAGTATTTCTTCAATCGCCAAACTTTCTGCTTTTTTCTGTTTTATCAACTCATCTAAGCGGTTTTGAAACTCCACATAAATGGCACTGTTTACTTCGTTTTTACGAATGACCGTTTCTATATCCCGAATGATTTTCTCGGCTTTGTCCGAAGGGTCGAGTTTGATTTCTTTTAGCTTGTTGAGATAATCCGAATCAATCAAAATCTCGGGTAGATGCCCCTTAAAATCAAGTAGTTGGGTGCTCTCTTCAATGAGTTTTCGGGTTTTGGCGGCGTAGATTTCGGCATCAAAATCCAAGCGCTTGAATTCTTCCAGATAGATTTCATAAATCTCATTGAGCCACAGGTATTTTATCTTCGATGCTCGAAGGGCAGGATGTGGTGAGATGGATTCCCATAGTTGTACTACTTCTCTATATTCGTTCTCAAACTTGCCGTGGTCTATTTCTGAAAGTTTCCGCACGATGGCCATTGTACAGTCGTAACTGTCTTCCAAGGTAATAGACTCAAACGGCTCAAATGCTTCGTCCAGCACTTTTGGAAAGGTTTTCACCAAACTTTCTACGTCTTCAAACTCGCCAATGTCTTCGGGGTCGTAGTTGAGGGCTTCTTTGTAGTTTTGGAATACGCCCACGTAATCTACAATTCGCCCAAACTCTTTGGACAGTTTGGTTACTTTGTCGTCGTAGGGGCGGTTGGTACGGGCTACGGCTTGCAGCAGGTTGTGGTCACGCAAAGGACTGTCCAAATACATGGTTTGCTCAATGGGCGCATCAAAACCCGTCAACAGCATATTGCACACAATGAAGATTTTGAGGTTATTCCCCATCTTCTGCTCTTCTTCGGTGATTCTTCGCTTAAACTGCCTGATGAGCCGTTTGCGTTCGGCATCTTCTTTGTAATGGTCTTTGTAAAGTTCGTATTTCTCGCCTTCTTCGTTATGGCCCGTTGAGAAAATAATCGCCATTTCCGAGCGGTCGAAATATTTCAACAACTCGTTGTAATACAAAACACAGGCTTCTTTGTCGCAAGCTACAATTTGGGCTTTGTAGCCTTGTGGTTCGAGCATTTCTCTGAAATCAGTCGCAATGTCTTTGGCGAGGGTGGCTACTCGCTCAGGGTGTTTCAAAAACACTTTCCAAGCCGACACCCGCCTTTCAACGGCTCGTTTTTCGTCTTCGGTGAGTTCGGCGGTGATTTCTTCGTAGCCTTGTTTTAGCTTTTCTTTGTCCAAAAACCACTCAATGGGTCCAAACGTGTAGCGAATGGGCTTGGTGGCGCCGTCGTCAATGGCATCTTGAATGCTGTATCGGTCTAAATAATATTCGTGGGTCTTGCCATATTGTTCCTGATGCTCGGCGGCTATCAATCCAAACTCCTGATGGGTTTTGGGGATGGGCGTACCCGTAAAAGCAAAACGCTTGGCATTGGGCAATACGGCTTGCAGTTCCATCTGAAACGTACCGTATTGGCTGCGGTGGGCTTCGTCTATCAGCACGATCACATTGTCCCGTAAATCTTGGCGGTCGCCCAATTCATCAAACTTCTGAACGGTGGTGATGAACACGCCCGAAGGGGCGGTTTTGATGATGTGTTTCAAATCGCCCATGTTGTTGACGGCTCGGGCGTTGGGAAACTCGCAATCGTCAAACGTGCCGCCTATTTGCTCTCGCAGGTCTTTGCGGTCCACGACGATGTAAATGGTGGGGTCTTTGAGGGCCTTGCTTTGGCGCAATTTGTAAGCGGTATAGAGCATGGTCAGGCTCTTGCCCGAGCCTTGGGTATGCCAAATCACGCCTTGGTTTAGGTCGCCTTTGATGACTCGCTCGGCTATTTTGTTGGCGGCCCGTAATTGCTGATAACGAGCCACTTTTTTGATGATTTTGCTCTCTGCTCGCTCAAAAACCATGAAATGCTGCAAAATATCCAACACCCGTGCGGGTTGCAGCAAGCCAATGATGCCGAGTTTCATCCGCTCCAATACTTCGCCGTTGGGCAGGCGGGCTACGTCAAAATTCCAAAGCCCGTCTTTGGGGTCTTGGTAGGTGGGGCAGAGGTCGTTGGTGGGATTGAGGATGGGGTTGGGATGGCTTAAGTCTAAAATGGTGTCTTTCCATTCGTTGAAATACGACGACGACGCTCCCGGAATGCCGTACTTGGCGATTCGTCCGTTGCAGGCCACCCCAAAAGCATGACACATAAATAGTTTGTCGGCACGTTGGTCGTAGGTAGAAAACTGCCGCACGCCCTCCATCCAGTTTACGCCTTTTTTGGCGCGCTGCTTGGCTTCAATCGGCACCAAAGGGATGCCGTTGACCAACAGTACAATATCGGTTTTGACCATTTTGTAGCCTTGCACCCAATATTGGTTGGTGACGATAAAATCGTTTTGCCAAATATCCTCAAAATCAATGAAGTGAACATCCATGTCGCGGTCTTTGACGGCAAGCGTAACGCCCGACACCAATTTTTCTAAAAAGGCTTCGTTGCCCAAGACAGGAACGGGGTTGTTGAGGTTTTGCAACAACAACTCTACGGCACGC
>JALOLW010000425.1 GCA_025455795.1 Spirosomataceae bacterium | reverse complement strand
CTGGGCGTTGCTTTTTCTCGTGAACTAAACGACTTGCTGTTTAGCTACCCTTATATCAAAATTGCCGTTCTTAAAGAACATGGCATTGCCAAACGCCAAACGGCCTCTCAATACCTCCAAAAAATAGAAAAAGCGGGCTGGCTTACCAGTTTTCAGGTTTGGAAGGAGACCTATTATATCAATCATAGACTAATCACTCTGTTGTCTAAATAGCTAAAAATAGTAATGTGTATGTCATAAACATGAATACACTATCATGTTTATTTTTTTTATTATTTTCGACATGATAAGCATTCATGTTGATTGTATAAACATGACAACGAAATAGTAATCCATTGATAATGAGTAAGAAAGCGTTTTTCCTCGCCCGTCCCATCATTTATGCCTGTGTTCCTTTCTCCGTGTTTCATTTATCCATCTGATTATGAACTACTTCCTTTCTGCCTGTTTCTATTATTTGGTGCTTTATCCGCTGTCATTGCTTCCGATAGGAGTGCTGTATGGCATTGCCAAAGGACTCAGTTGGTTTTTCTTCAACGTGTTGGGCTATCGCAAAAAAGTCGTGATGAAAAACCTCCGAAACTCTTTTCCCGAAAAATCGCCCAAAGAAGTTGAACGGATGGGCAAGGATTTTTACGACCATCTTTGTACAATGATGGTAGAGAGTGTCAAGTCGTTTAGCATTTCCAAAGAAAAATTGTTGAGTCGGCTGACGTACACGGGCTTAGAAAAAATCAGTCAGTTTGCCCAACAAGGACGTAGCGTGATTTTGGTAGCAGGACATCGTCACAATTACGAATGGTTGGTCACGGGTTTAGAACCCAATTTTACGCATCAAGTGGTGGCATTGTACAAGCCACTCAACAATCCTTTTTTTGAGAAAGTCATCAAAGAAAGCAGAGCGCAGTTGGGCATGAGGCTCGAATCTATCTATGAAATACGAGAGCGATTTGCCAATCAACTCAAAAGCGAGCCTTTGGCGATAGTGTTTGCCATGGACCAGTCGCCGAGCGAGTCGCACAAGGGCTATTGGATGAAGTTTTTGGGGCAAGATACCGCCGTGCTGTATGGTACCGAAAAATACGCCCGTGAGTACGATTTGCCGATTTTTTATGCCCACCTCAGCAAACCAAGTGAAGGATATTATCGCGCTGATTTTGAGCTTCTTACCGACGCTCCCAAAGCCACCCGCTACGGTGAAATCACCGAGAAAATGATGCAATGGCTCGAAGCCGACATCAGGCAAGAACCCGCGCCGTGGCTGTGGAGTCACAAACGCTGGAAGCACCGTCGCCCTACCGACTTATCGCTACTTTCCGAAGAATCGAATCAATCACCGAGCGAGTCGTGATGCCGTCGGCTTCGGCTTCGTAGTTGAGGATGATGCGGTGGTTGAACACATCGGGCGCGACTTCTTTGATGTCTTCGGGGAGTACGTACTCGCGCCCGTCCATGTACGCGAGGGCTTTGGCCGCAAGATTGAGCTTGATAGTACCGCGCGGAGATACCCCAAACTGGATGTAGCGCGCCTCGTCGCGGAGGCCGTATTCGAGCGGGCGGCGCGTGGCAAACACCAGCTCTACGATGTAGTTTTCGAGCGTCTCCGAAATCGTGATGGCGTTGATACCTTGCCTGATTTCGGCAATATCTTCTTTGGTGAGCACCACTTTGGGTTTGTAATCATAGTCCAAGTTGGACATCCGGCGCATCACTTCGAGTTCTTCGGCTTTGTTGGGATAATCCACAAATACCTTCATCATAAAGCGGTCCAACTGCGCCTCGGGCAGCGGATAAGTCCCTTCCTGCTCTACGGGGTTTTGGGTAGCCAGCACAAAAAATGGGCGGTCGAGCGAATAAGTCTCTTCTCCGATAGTCACTTCTTTTTCTTGCATGGCTTGCAGCAGTGCCGACTGCACTTTGGCGGGAGAGCGATTGACCTCGTCGGCCAGAATCATATTGGCAAAAATCGGCCCTTTTTTCACCTCATAATCACCCATTTTGGGCTTGTAAATCATTGTCCCGACGATGTCAGAAGGTAGCAAGTCGGGCGTGAACTGAATGCGTTGAAAATCGAGGTTGAGGATTTCGGCCAGGGTGCTTACGGTCAAGGTTTTGGCCAAACCCGGCACGCCTTCGAGCAGTACGTGACCACCCGTAAACAACCCCACAAGCAGGCGGTTGATGAGGACTTGCTGCCCCACCACCACCTTGCTCATTTCTTCAAACACCGATTGTATCTTTTTTTGTGGCATAGATTTCAGAAAAATTGCCCTCAAAGATAAGGGTTAGGATGAAAACTACCTGTTTATTGAGCGCATCTATTTTCTGCAACGATTTGAAAAATGTATGACTTTCATTTATTTTTGTATCAAATGGCAAGAGATTTATTTCACAATATAGTACGAGAAGCACTCGAAAAAGAAGGGTGGATAATCACACATGACCCCTATCCATTGCACTCTCGTAAAGAAGGAGGATTGAGTACTGATATTGGTGCTGAAAAAATAATACTTGCCGAAAACCATCTCAAAAAAATAGCCATTGAGGTCAAAAGCTTTGTCCACATTTCTATTTTACATGAATTTTTAACAGCTCTTGGGCAGTATCATAGTTACTCAAAAATAATTCGTAAAAATGACCCCGAAAGATGTTTGTACTTGGCTATGCCTTCATTTGTTTACTTCCGCCTTGTATATTGCTGTACGGAAAAGATATTCATAATAATATGAGTTTGTATCAGGAAGCGGGCGAGCTATAACATAAGCAGGGCTGATCAATCCATCAGTGGGAGCAACACCAACTGCACCTTGCCACATTCGCATCATGTTATAAGCAATGTCTCCTGCTGCGGCACGTTTATATTTTGCCTTATCCCTCATTATCTGCTTGCGTTTAGAGCCTTCAAAATCACGTATCCTGACCCCTGTATTTAGCGATACTTCCAAAATTGGCAATTCAGGGAAGCCGGTTTCATTACGCTCCAAGAAAAGCTGCCCATTTCGCCGCAGCTCCCAATGCGCGGGAATCGCCCCAAGCCACTCCGCGCCGCTATCTTTCATCGGCGCATTGGGATTCAGCCCGTGTGTGACCGCCTGCTGGATGATCGCCTGCTTCTGCTCATTCAGCAGCTTGATGAGTTTCTGCTTGGCGCGGATATAGAGCCGGATTTGTTTCTCTGCCCCATCAAGGAAGCGCACAATCCCAGCTTGCTCTTCGAGAGGTGGGAGCAAAAAAGTGGAAGATTTTATTGAATAGGTATCAATTCCATATCTTGTAACACCTTTAGCTGATACCCAAAATTGGTAAGCTATCGGTAAAGCCTGAAAAGAGCGAAAGATGAATTCACCAACAATTCCTGTATATGGTCGAATATGTGTTAAATGATAACCACACAAAACCCCCTCTAATTCTTCAGTTACGTAAGCAGGAACAGCTATATCAGTCCATACCTCAGAATCTTTTGTGATTAAGACATCGCCTTTTTGTAAAGTAAATTTATCTATTTCAGCTTGTGTTGCCGTCGCCCGCATAAATTCAATGCCATTGTGAATGAATGTGCGCTTATAGACATCCGTATAATTGCAAAGACGGACAGGAATTTCATCCTGTTTTGTATGTTTATCAACATTACTGGGCTGAATGTGCGCGAGTCGGTTGAGCCTCTCAACATTCCAATGCGCGGGAATATCACCGAACCAGCGTTCGCCGGAGGATTTGTATTCAGGATATGGGGGTATGATCATGGGTTGTCGCCTTTGTCGCCGGTAAGTGGTGTTTC
>JALOLW010000424.1 GCA_025455795.1 Spirosomataceae bacterium | reverse complement strand
CCACGGCGACTATCCGTGCGAGCGTCATCTCTACGGTCATTTCTATTGCCCCATTGGGCGTTGGCGGTCTGCAATACGACAGCTATCAAGGCGACTACTATCATTATCTTTTTCATGGCTTTTGATTGGTTTTGGTGAATTTTACTGTTAGAACGCTCAAAATCCAAATGGTTTATAAATCGTTGGTTAATGATTGTTAATAACTTTTCGTTGCGTTCGTTTGGGTATTTGAATAATCCATCTAAAATTTGGACATGTTTTGTGAGAAACATTCATGGCTGGATAAAATTTAGTAGTGTTGGCACTTAAATCAAAAAGTCACGCAAGGCAGTAGCTATGCCTTTTGCATCTGAATACTTGTATGAATACACTCGATTTGTTGATGTTGATTCCGTTGGCATGGGGCGCTTTCAATGGCTACCGCAAAGGCTTACTCATTGAAATAGTGGGGGTTGCGGCATTTGTGTTGGCATTGATTGTAGGATTTAAGTTCTTGCGTTTTGGCACTGACTTGTTGGCTCCTTATCTTACGGCAGAGCTTACTCGCCGATTCTTACCGTTGATTGGTTTTTCGGTGATATTTTTTCCAACGGTTTTTATGGTCAATCGCCTCGGCTACTCGCTCCGTGGGATGCTACGCTACACGCTCCTCGGCACACTCGACAGCGTAGCGGGGGCAGCCGTGGGGGTATTTACGTGGGTATTTGGGATTAGCGTATTTTTTTGGTTGCTGAGTACCGTAGGCATAGCCATTCCGCCCAAGTATCGCCAAGAAAGCTTTTTGTACGAGTACGTCGTGCCTATTGCGCCTCAAATCATCAGTGTCATTTCTGATTGGATTCCAGTAGGAGGGAATCTGATAAGGGAGTGGAGCAGAGAATAGGTTTTGATAATAGGAAATATTATTTGTATGACGACTGTATCGAAATCAGACGAATATTCTTTTGTCTTTGGTGGTTTTTGCGCTTACTTTGGTAGTGATATTCTACCAAAGCACGAATCATATCGTGATGTCTTTACCAATACTTATTCTCCCGTAAATCACAAAGGCAAGTATTCAGTAAATTGCCTTTTAGACACTTACAGGCTTGCAAAACGTACTAAAACTTATGAAAACGCGCCCATCGGCCCTTATTGTTGAAAACAATCACGTGCTACTATTGCGATACAATTACGCCCAAAACGACGTTTTTGCGCTACCTGGTGGCAATCCAGATGCGGGAGAAACACTCACTCAAGCACTCACGCGCGAACTTACAGAGGAACTCAATATAGAAGTTGAAATAGGCGAGTTATTGATGATAGGTGAAGTTTTGCAATCACCCAAACGCCCAGATGTACTGCATTGTGTATTCACTGCCACAATCATCGGTGGTTTACCAATGCTCAACGCACAGCATACTACCGCCCAAGAAGTGGTGTGGAAGCCGATAAATGCCCTTCCTTTGCTCAATCTCTACCCCAACATAGGCCAAAACATTACGATGATGAAGGGGGGGTATTTGGGGCAAATTGAGCAGCCTTTTTTTGAGTAAAATATGACCCCAGAATCATTCCAAGCAAACTCGCCAAAGTACCATAAAGGATGGGCGGGAAAGTCGTATGCCACACAAAAGCACAGAGCATCCAAACCCCTAAACCAAGTATCATAGATGCCAAACATCCTGTATTGTTAGCGCACTTCCAATAAAGTCCAAAAGTCAAGGGGACAAACAATGATACCAAACTGAACGCCGACGATTCGCCTACCAACTCAAATATATCTTGTCGTGCTTGCGCCATCCAAATAGACGCCGCTGTCACAAAAACAACACCTCCGCGTATTATTGTGAGCAAGTCTTTGTCCGACAAGCCTTTCACAAATGGCTTGACAATATTCTCCCCCAATACTGCTGCTGGGGCTAAAATCGCGCCACTACTTGTACTCAACAAGGCCGAAATCAATGCCCCAAAGAATAAGATTTGAATACCGATTGGCGTGTTTTGCAGCACCATGTTAGGAATAATCAATTTAGTGTCACTTTGTAACAATGCTGGATACAATGTCTTGGCAGCCAATGCGATAAACAGCGGTAATAATGCCACTGTTAAATAAAGAAATCCTGCTAAAATTGAAGATTTAACCGCTGTGTTGGCATCTTTAGCAGCCATGACTCGCTGAAAAATATCTTGCTGCGGAATCGAACCCAAGCCTATTGTTATCCACGCTGCCAAATACTCGGCATAACTTTGAAAGTTCATTTCTTTGGGCGTAAACCGAAAAAAATCAGCAGGTTGCTGCGAAATCACCGTAGTCATTCCACCCGTTTTCGTGAATAATATCACCATCAAAACAATCAATCCAATGATTAAGATGATATTATGCAGAAAATCGGTAATAGAAATAGACCACATTCCACCCATCAATGTGTAGGCCATCACGAGCATAGCTCCTATCCAAATCCCCATACTCAGTGGAAGCCCAAAAATCACCTGTCCAACAATACCCATAGCCACAAATTGAGCGGCAATCCATCCAAAATATGACGGTACAATCATCAATGCCGAAACTAACTCCGCAGAACGCCCAAAACGCGCCAAAAAGAAATCACAAAAGGTGATAATATTCCATTGATAAAACGTGCGGGCGAAAAATACCCCTACTAAAATCAGGCACAAAGCCGCCCCAAAAGGCTCTTCAATCACACTCAAAAAACCTCCTTCGATGAACTGTGACGGTGCGCCCATCATCGTTTCAGAACCAAACCAAGTAGCAAACGTCACCATTGTAGCCAAACCAATAGGCAAGCGTCGCCCTGCCAAAACAAAATCTTGCGTATTGTGAATCCGACTTGAAGCCCAATAACCTACCAAGACGTTGATAAGAAGATACACACAAATAGAAAAAATGAGCATCGCGTTGAGGGTTTAGGAATGTTCAAAAATAAAAGGTTTTGCTAACTTTGGCAAAGTTTCGCAGATTTACATCAACATCTCAACTCACTCACAACAATGCAAAGAGAACTACATGGCTGGCATAGTCCTTCGCTCAACAAAAACATGGAGATTGCAGTATATGGTCATTATGGGTTTGCCCTTTTAATGATTCCTACTGCCGCTGCCGATTACTTAGAATATGAGCGGTTTCATCTCATAGATGCCATATCAAAGCCTATCAACGAAGGAAAGGTAAAAGTTTTTTCTGTCAATAGTATCAATACCGAAAGTTGGTTGAATAATTGGATGTCAGGCAGGGATAAAGCCGTGCGTCATCAACAGTTCAACGATTATATTTTTAATGAAGTAGTGCCTTTTATTCAAAGCAAGACCAGTCCTGATACACCTATCATCGCCTGTGGTGCTTCATTTGGGGCGTTACATTCTGCCAATCTGTTCTTTCGTCGGCCTGATTTAATACACGGAGTCATTGCCATGAGCGGCTGCTATGATTTGACTGCTTATACAAAAGGTCATTATGACGACAACGTATATTTCAATTCCCCCGTACATTATCTGCGTAACCTTAAAGATGAAAATTATTTGTCCCGTTACCGCAAAAGTGGTCATATTCATATTGTAACAGGCTCAGGCAGTTATGAAGACCCTGATGCTTCGCGATATTTATCAAGTATATTACACGACAAGGAAATTTCTCATGAGTTAGATATTTGGGGACATGATATTACTCACAATGTTACCATATTACTTAGGAGTTCGTTTTTAGAAGTGTCTCAAAACGGGACAAGCCCGCTTTATGGGCGGGCTTGTCGTGTTAATATCGTGGCGGCTACCTACTTTTCCACGTGTTATCGCAGTATCATCGGCGGAGCGGGGCTTAACTTCTCTGTTCGGAATGGGAAGAGGTGAACACCCACCCTGTAACCACCATCAAGGTCTTTGTAGTCTTCAAAATGGGAAGAGGTGAAGCGCAGCGGCGCACCGTCCCACCCTGTAACCACCATCAAGGTCTTTGTATCTCTATCTAAAATTAAACACAGCTTCAACAACATAATTGACAAAGGGAATAGGAAAATATTTCTTGAAGAAGGTTTCGGGCCATTAGTACTGCTCGGCTTTGGTGTCACCACCTTTACACCTGCAGCCTATCAACGTCATCGTCTCTAACGTCCCTCATGGAAGTCTCATCTTCAGGCAGGTTTCGCACTTAGATGCTTTCAGCGCTTATCCCTTACCCACGTAGCTACTCGGCCGTGCCACTGGCGTGACAACCGATTCACCAGCGGTGAGCCCAACCCGGTCCTCTCGTACTAAGGTCAGCCCCCGTCAAACTTCCTACGCCCATCACAGATAGGGACCGAACTGTCTCACGACGTTCTGAACCCAGCTCGCGTGCCACTTTAATCGGCGAACAGCCGAACCCTTGGGACC
>JALOLW010000423.1 GCA_025455795.1 Spirosomataceae bacterium | reverse complement strand
GGTGGAAATACACAATACTTTTGTCGTGTTCAATTTTTTTCAACACAACCAAAACATTTGTATTGCCATGAAAAAGTTACTCGTTTGTCTATTTTTGTTGGCGGGAGTTGCCCAAGCTCAAAACGAAAAATACACCCAAGCCATGACTGCCGCTTTGATGGAATTGCGTTCGCAGTCTGAAAACCCCAACCCAAGCGCGCTGACCGAAGTCACCAACCGCTTTGAGCGCATCGCCTCTGCCGAACCAAAAGAATGGTTGCCACGCTATCACGCGGCGTTTTGTTACAGCAATCAGGCGTTTATGACTCAAAATATGGCCGATAAAGACCGCTTGTTGGACAAAGCCGACGCACTCGTAGAAGAAGCCGAAAAAATCTCTGCCAACAACGACGAACTTTACGTTTTGAAAGCCTACATTGCCCAAGCTCGCCTCGCCGCCGACCCCATGAGCCGCTGGCAAACCTACGGGGCGGTGTTTGGTGAAATGCTCGAAAAAGCCAAAGCCGTCAATGCCGACAACCCACGGATTTATATGCTTCAAGGCACCAACTTGTTTTACACACCTGAGCAATTTGGCGGGGGAAAACAAGCCGCCAAGCCACTCTTAGAACAAGCATTGGAAAAATTTGCTAACTTCAAGCCCGCAAGTGCCTTGCACCCGATGTGGGGCAAAGGACAAGCCGAGGCCATCGCCAAACAATGTCAGTAGCATATTCTTGATGTTTCAACAATGAACTTTCACTCCCACGACCGCTCTTCGTCGCTGACGCACTTGTTGTACCAAACAGGCTGGATGGGCAAGGTCGTGGGAGTTTTGATTGGTATTACCATGTTTTATGGGGTGAGTGGTGTTGTCCATTTTACGGGGCAAATCGCTACCACTACCGACCCTGCCTTGCGCGCTATCAATCAGTACATTGTCATCAACAACATCATCGGGGCGGTCATCACGGTGCTACTCACCAACTGGCTCTCTGGCTATATTGAAAAGTGGACGCCGAGCCTTTTGCTACAGCATTTTATCTTGACCAACTTGATTTTGCTGGCTTACTTTGGACAAATGTCAGGGGCTTATTTTCAGTTTGGTGAACAAATGCTCATTCACGAAGAAGAAGCCAATCGCCTCCAAACCACCGACGACGCACCCTGGTATTGGTATATTCTATCGCCTATTTTTGTGGCCAATGCTTTCATGTATTTTCGCCGACAAGGCCGCCTTCTCACTCGCCGTATCACCGAGCAAGAGTACCAATTGTCAGAGTTGGAAAAATCCAAAACCAAGGCCGAACTGGAAGCCTTGCAGGCCAAAATCAACCCGCATTTTTTGTATAATTCGCTCAACAGCATCGCAAGCCTCGTACACCACGACCCCGACAAAGCCGAACAAATGACGCTGCTGCTGTCCAAATTGTTTCGGTATGTCACCAACAAAACTGCCGACTATTTCGACACCCTCGCCAACGAGCTCGAAATGGTAGCCACCTACCTCGAAATAGAGCAAGTACGCTTCGGCGACAGGCTTTCGTTTCGGATCGTGGTCAAAGACAATGGTCTCAAATCGGCGCAAATTCCGAGGTTTTTGATTCAACCTATTGTCGAAAATGCCATCAAGCATGGTGTCTCCAAAATCAGCGGCAACGGGATAATTGAGGTACGAGTGACCCCAAACGAACAGCATTTACGCATCTCTATTCACGACAATGGCCCCGCCTTTTCTGACTCCATTCAGGGTGGCTACGGACTCCAAAGCATCCAAAACAAACTCCGCCTTTTGTACGGCTCAAATGCTTCACTAACACTCCAAAACGAACCCCATAAGCAAGTAATTGTCGAGCTACCATTGAACCAAACCTCCACGGAATTTGTAAACAGTTGAATAGACTGTTGATTGTTATCTGTGTTCAACAAATAACGTAACTTGGACAATGGCCCGCATAGACTTCAAAGATTTGATTTTGTTTGAAAACGAAGATTACATCGTTATCAATAAACCACCGTATGTACCCAGCATCAATGAGCGCACCGCCGATAAGTCGGTGAGTATCTTGCGGATGGCCAAAGAGTACAGTTTTGACGCGCAAGTAGCGCACCGATTAGACAAAGAAACCTCGGGTGTGCTGGCCATTGCCAAAAACCCCGAAGCCTACCGCCACTTGGCGATGCAGTTTGAATACCGCGAAGTTACCAAACGCTACCATGCTGTCGCCAATGGCGTCCACGATTTTGACAGTATTTCGGTGTTTTTGCCCATTTTACCCCTTAAAGATGGTACTGCCGTCAAAATAGACCGCCAAAAAGGCAAAGCCGCCGAGACGATATTCTTCACGCTCCAAGCTTTCCGCCGTCATACGCTTGTGGAGTGTATTCCTGTCACGGGTCGTATGCACCAAATTCGCGTACACCTCCAATGCCTCAAAGCACCCATCGTGGCCGACCCTACTTATGGTGGCGCAGATGTGTATCTGTCGGATTTGAAGCGTAATTTCAACCTCAAAAAAGACACCGAAGAGTTGCCGATTATGCAGCGCGTGGCCCTCCACGCCCATTCGCTCTCGTTTCGGCTGCTCAACGAAGAGGCTATCAAAATTGAGGCTCCCTATCCTAAAGATTTTGGGGTGCTGGTGAAGTTACTGGAAAAACACCTATAAAAAAACGCCTCTGCAAGTCATTGACTCACAGAGGCGTTGAATGATTTTTTGGCTTCTATTTCTGACCAAACAATTTACCAGCCAGCAATGCTACGATTGAGCCGACGGCCCCACTACCAATCGTGCCAAGCATACCTGCGTCAGCTCCCATCATGCCAGAAGCGTTGGCAGCATAATTGCCTCCAAAACTACCAACCAGCCCCAATACGACGTTGGTGACGGTGCTTTGATTGTTTTTGATAAACGGGATGTAGTTGCCAGCAAAGCCAACAATAGCTCCCACTACTGCTTGGATAATGTAAGTGTTCATAAAAATTGAATTTTAAGGGTGTTAGGTGATAGGAGAAAAATCACCTAAATATCATATAAAATATTGCAATAACACAAATATTTTGCAATATTTTTCTTTCGAGAAGCCTACTATCGAATAATTTTTACCGAAACGACGGGGCAAATGGTTCTTTGAATAGTCAAAGAAGCGGGTGTTCTCGAAAAACTCACGCATCCTGACGCAGGAATGAGCGCTTGGGCGTAGTACGTGCCTGTTTGCTTAGGTACAAAAGTAGAAGTGTTGAAAGCGACGGGAATGCCACCCGTGGCAGTTTGATACCAGTCAATTTCGACATTAGTTGCTCCGAAAGCCTTTAACTCGGGTATTTTTTCGCCTTCACAAATACTTGCACTCATTGTCAGGGGAGCTGACGGAATGATAGGGTCACAAACGGGAAGTTCTATGGTGTTTATGAACTGCTCGCCACTTTCACTTGTTACGGTCACCGTGAATCGGTAGTCAGTGAGGGGGTCTATGCCTACAATTGTGTCGTTTTGAACTACCCCCCGAGAGGTACTGACAACGCCACCTGCCGCCACAAAAACCACGCGATAGAGACGCTCGCCTTTACAGAGTTGAGGGCATATAATTGTTTTGATCGAAAAAGTCGGTAGTATGCTTGCGTCAGATGGGTAACACCATACAAGCAACAAGGCGATGCTCATGGAGAATCGCCGAAATTGGCATTTTAAAAAATACACTTAAAAGTAAAGTAATGGATTAGTATATATTTGATAACGTCGAGTGCCACAAAAATAGTTATTTCTGATTATTCGACCAACATACTTGCCCAAAACTTTACAAAACGATGGGTTT
>JALOLW010000422.1 GCA_025455795.1 Spirosomataceae bacterium | reverse complement strand
ATAAATTTTAATTTACTGAAAATCAAAGATTTAGATTGCTCAAAACAAAGTTTCTCACTGCCCAATTTGACCCTTCCGAGCCACGAAGAAGCGGCGATACGGCAGCAAATGCAGACGGGACAGTTTGGCAAAGATTCTACGTCGTTTCGGGTATTGGCGCGCAATGCGGGTCGCTGGCCCAATGCCGTACTGGTCTGCGACCTCACGTCGAGTATGTATCCGTACAGCACGCAGTTGTTTGCGTGGCTGCGCCAACACACCCAGCATCCCGTCGTCAAAGGCACGCTTTTCTTTACCGATTGCGATAGCTTGGGCCACGAAACTACGCCCCAAGGACCCGCAGGACGGATGTTTGCGACGCGCGAACGCACCCCTGAGCGAGTTTTGCCGCTGATGCTCGCGGCAGCCCGCAACACTCTCGGCAATCAGCAAGACGCCGAAAACGACATTGAAGCACTCATCGAAGCCCAACGGCGGTTTCCAGAAGCCAAAAATTTGGTCTTGATTGCCGACAATTCGAGCCGTGTCAAAGACTTGCATCGGCTTGCAGAGGTGCGACTGCCTGTGCGTGTCATACTTTGTGGTAGTCCGTGGGATACTACTCAAGCCTTTCAACCCGATTTTTTTGAAATCGCCACGCGCACGCGCGGCAGCCTGCATACGCTCGAAGATGACTTCAATCCCACTCGCCTTTCGCACCGAGATTGGGTCAAAGTCGGACCACGCTATTACTGGTACCACGCCCGCAAACAACGGTTTGTGGTCAGTCGCTTTCGACAACAACCCAAACGGTTTTTGGGACTTTTTTGGCTGTAAAATTTTAGTTTAAACATACACAAAAACACCCCGTGAGATTTGAATGTACAAATCAAAATTAAACAAACTCCCCTTCGGAATAGGGGCTTTATACCAATGAAAACGAACAACTTACCATCGCTCCAAAACGCAGTCGGCCTGTTATTGACGGCTGCCTGTCTAAGCTGCCAGACCGATGCCCCCGATGGGGCCACTGAGCAGAATTTCATCACCGAAATCGCCGAAACGACCCAATCGGCTGATTTGGAAGGGCAAAGCACCAAAACCTTTGCGTACAACGACGGTAAACTCACCCAAATCAAGTGGATGTTTACCAGCAAATTTAAGAGCAGCCCTGACCAGCGTACTACCCAAAGCACCGAAGCGTTTGGCTACGATGCCAACGGTTTTTTGACTTCTAAAACACTGACCGAAACCACCGAAGACCTCTCGGCCAGTGGCAAACGAACAACGCAGAAGAGCGTCGAAACGCAGTACAGCTATCAAAATGAAAAGCTGATAAAAGAAGTAGAACAAAGACGCATCAACAACCAAAGTGGTACACGTACAGTCACTTACGAATACGAAACCAACGGCCAACTTCGTAAACGTACTTTGCAGGATGCGGGTGGCAGAAGCACGACCTGGACTTATACCAACGGCGTACTGACATCTATCACCCGCAAAGAAGCCAATGGTACTGACGGACAGCCCGTTACTGTTCAGAATGGCTTGGCGGTGCGTGAGGTGTTTGCCGATAAAAGTTTTATGACGTATGATTATGACGCTCAAAAACGCCTCATCAAAGCCACTGTTTTTGGCACAAACGGTCAAACTAACTCGTATTATGTCAATTATTGGGCTGCTATTGCATCACCCGAAGACATGGTACCCGCGTTGAAAGGGCATCCCGCGCCTGCGGCGTTTTATTGGGGGAAGAAGGGCGTTTTGGCCAAATACCAGTATTTTGCCGACATCAATACCAAAATGGTGAAGCTCAACGACAGCGACTATACCCATCAAATCGAAGGCGGATTGCTCCGAAGTACCACGCTCAAAAACCAGCAGTTTGGCATTATGCCTACCGACCCCGTGACACTCATCACGACCGTAACCAAATACAAGTACCTGAATTAAAACCTCGGCAATTTGTAGCGAAGCGACACAAAAGCACCCGTGGTGTGGAGTTTGATTTTGCCCATACCGACTTGGGCAAGAGGTACTTTGAAAAACGGCTCGGCTTGTACACTCCACCGCTGCGCGATGCGATGTTCAAACCCGACGCCCAGGTTCAGTACGCCAAACCAATAACTGCCCGTCGTGCCTTCCCAACTTTTCCACTTGATGTTGTAGGTGTGAGGCGGGTAGGTATAGGCGTATTTTTCGTTGAGCATTTTGTAGCTTGATATGCCCGACGACACAAACCAACGGCTGCGTGTACCTTGATTGAGGTCAAAACGGAGATTGATGGGAATGTCCAACACTTTGCAGTCTGCCCCCACCGAAACAGGGCGCGCTGTTTGCCCATACCAAGATTGGGGCCAGATGTACTGCTCACCCGTAGCCGTGTAGGTTTTGAGGCTTCTGAATACGCCCGCTTGCACACTTAGCCGCCTCGAAAAACGATACTCAAGCATGGCACTCCACCCCAAAGGCATTTGCTTGGTCATTTGGGGCATCGTGATGTAGCTGATGTCGGGCGTGGTGGCAATCCTAACACTCAGCCCCTTACTGAAAACGGGTGGGGTCTCGGGTCGTGTAGGTTTGAACAACGGTTGCGTAGGAGGCGTGTAAGCGATACTAACAGGGGGCGTAAACTTGCCCATCAACTGCCACGGTTTCGCCGTCATTTCTGACATATCTGCCAAAACAAGGCGTGTCGGTTCGGAAGTGGCGAGAGGCTCGTTGGGGGCTGTTTGTATATCAGAAGTATTTGTTTGTTCTGTCGGTGTCTTTGCGCTTCCCGTTGGCGATTGTGGCTCAAAAACATTTGGTTTCTTACTGCCAATAACCCTGTTTTTTGATTCAAAAGACTGATTCTGGGTAAGTTCGTTTGTTGAAATGACCTGTTTACGGTTGTTTCTTGAAGTTTTTTTGGAAATCCTATTTTGATAAGGGGCAACGGTTTTACGATCCGCAAAATCATTGGCCGGTTCTGTAGATAAACGACGCCCGTTGGCATTTTTAGGATTTTTGACCGCTGCTGCCACTTCTTCGGTGCGGGTCGAAGTATTTTCGGGCAATGATGTTTTTTTGGTGTTCTTTTTTACTGCTTCCGATTCTGTGAAAGTCGGCGTCGTGGCGGGTGTCGGCGTGGTATTTTTTGCCAAATCGTTTGTTTGTATTTCAGAAACAGCCGTTGATTTTTCGGTGACAACACGCTTTGCTGAGTTACTTTCGGTCAAGGCGTCCTTCTGTTTTTGGGACGAGATAGACGATGTGGCACCGACACGTTCTTGCGCAGGGATAGACAGTTGCGGCGTTGAATCAGTCATCTGACGACTCTGCCACCAATACCCAATTCCCACCAGAAGGAGCAATCCAAGCAGAGCAGCCCCTGTTTTTTGAGGCCACGACCATCCCCCTACGACGCGGTCTTCGTTATCGTCGAGTTTACGGCGCATGGCTTCCCACGCGCTGGGGTCGAATGTCGGTTCAAACTCTTCAGCCGATTTTCTGAAGAGTTCGTCCAGTTGGTCATCTGGTAGCTCTTGCATACTCATCGTTTCCTCTTTTCAGTAACATAACTCTTAAATTTTCACGCGCACGTGCCAAGTTCGACTTGGAAGTGCCTTCGCTAATGCCCAGCATTTTGCCTATTTCTTCGTGAGAATAACCGTCAATCACGTACAGGTTAAAGACTGTACGATACGCGGGTGTAAGACGTTGCACAAGCGCCAGTAGTTCTTCGTGGGCTATCTGACTGTACGCATTGGCGGCATTGTCGGTAGCGGCCACGGTATTTTCTACGGTGCTCAAGTCGTCTTGGTGTTGGTGCTTG
>JALOLW010000421.1 GCA_025455795.1 Spirosomataceae bacterium | reverse complement strand
AGGAGAGGGACTATGTATTGCCCCCTTCTCCTGGCAGGACGGGGCCGCCCGCGCGGAAGGGATGGGGATGAGGTTAGCCACAAAAATTGTCAGAGTTCCGATTTTTTTAGAATTACGCACATATTTCAAAAATTATGGTAGCAGAATACAATTCAGTTTATGACGAGTTAGCGCATTTCTTGGCGAGCTTGTCACCTCGTAGGGTATTGGCTTATAAAGCATCTCCCAAAGCACAAGCGCGTGTTGGCGAATTATTAGAAAAAAATAAAACATCTGGTCTGACCATTGATGAAAATGCTGAAATGGAAAGATACATGACGGTAGAACAGATTGTGCGATTGGCGAAGGCAAAAGCACTTCAAAAATTAAATGCACAATGAGCGTTTACATTTCTTTTGACTATCATGTTGACCATATTATAGGTATTCAACATGGTTGAATTACTTTTTATTCACCTTTTTGGCTAATTTTGGCTGCAACTTCATTCCAATTTTTCACATTGATATGAAACCCCTTTTTACCCTTCTGACAGTCCTTTGGGCAAGCGTGTGCATGGCTCAACCCACCGCCGACACCTTCAAAAACCTCCGCTATCGCTTCATTGGCCCCGACGGCAACCGCGCCATCGCCATCGCAGGCGAGGCGGGCAACCCCAACGTGGTATATATCGGCGCGGCTTCGGGTGGCATCTTCAAAACCGAAGACGCGGGCGTGTCGTGGAAACCCATTTTTGACAACCAAGAGGTGTCTTCCATTGGCGCGTTGGCAGTGTCGCAGTCCGACCCCAAACAAGTGTGGGCAGGCACGGGCGAAACTTTCTTGATTCGGCCCGCGCACTCACTCGGCAATGGCATCTATAAGTCTTCTGATGCGGGCAAAACTTGGAAAAATATGGGCCTTGAAAAAACGGCCCGCATTGGTCGCGTGATTGTTCACCCCACCAACCCCGACATTGTATATGCGTGTGCGCTCGGTCACGTCTATGGCCCGCAGCAAGAGCGCGGCGTGTATCGCACCAAAGACGGCGGCAAAACGTGGGAACGCCTGCTGTTTGTCAATGAAAACACGGGCGCGATTGACCTTTCGATGGATGCCTCCAATCCCGACGTACTTTTTGCGGGGATGTGGCAAATCAACATCAATACGTGGGGACTTCGCAGCGGCGGTACAAGTGGCGGGATTTATCGCTCCAAAGACGGTGGCAATACGTGGGAACCGCTCAACGAGAAGATTTTTGGCAAAAAAGACCGACCAGTGGGCAAAGTTTCGGTGGCGGTATCGCCCAAAAACCCCAAAGTAGTTTATGCGCTTATGGAATTGGAAAGCCCCGCGTTGTATCGCTCTACCGACGGCGGCGAAACTTGGACGCTCCAATCCAACGACCACAGCATGGCCGAGCGCGCGCCCTACTACACACGCATCACGCTCGCTCCCGACAACGAAAACGAACTGCACACCATCTGCGTCAAACACGGCACCACCAAAGACGGCGGTAAAACCTGGACCTGGGGCTACGGCAGCGGCGGCGATAATCACGATTTTTGGATAGATCCCCTCAACCCCAACCGCATGATGATGGCTCACGATGGCTGTGCCAGCATCAGCCTCAATCGCGGCAGAAGCTACCAGCGCGTGGTGCTGCCTATCGCGCAGATGTATCACGTATCGGTTGATAATCAGATACCTTACAATGTCTATGGCAATCGCCAAGATGGCTATTCTTACGGCGGACCAAGCAACAGCCGCGCGGGCGGGATTCCGTTGAGCGCGTGGCAAGGAGTGGGAGGTTGCGAAAGTGGGTTTGCCAAACCCGACCCGTTTGACGAAAATATCATCATCTCTGGTTGCTACGACGGCGGTCTCGAAATCTATGACAAACGCACCCAACACAGCCGCGACGTGCGCGTGTGGCCCGAAGCAGGCTACGGCCACAAACCCGCCGACATGAAGTTGCGTTGGCACTGGAATTTTCCAATCGGATGGAGTACGCACACGCCGCACCGCGTGTATGTGGGCAGTCAATACGTGCATAAATCGGACGATTTTGGGCAAAGTTGGCAAATCATTAGTCCTGACTTGACCACCAATGACAAAACCCACCAACAATCGTCGGGCGGCATTGCCACCGACAACCTGATGACCTACGACGGCTGTACGTTGTTTGCCATTGAAGAGTCACCCATTCAGAAAGACATGATTTGGGCAGGGACCAACGACGGCCAAGTACACCTCACCCGCGACGGCGGCAAGACTTGGGAAAACCTTTCGGCCAACCTCCCCGTACCGAAATGGGGGACGATTGCCAACATCGAGCCTTCGCGCTACGACGCTGGCACGGCCTATATCAGCGTGGACTTGCACCAAATGGCCGATTTTGACCCGTATATTTTGAAAACCGAAGATTTTGGCAAAACATGGCGCAAAATCAGCGACGGCATCCCGAAGTCCATTTTGAGTTTTGTCCACGTCGTCAAAGAAGACCCAAAACTCAAAGGGATGCTCTACGCAGGTACCGACAACAACCTCTACTGCTCGCTTGACGACGGCAAAAACTGGTTTTCGCTCCGTCTCAACATGCCGCCCGCGCCCGTGTATTGGCTCGAAATCCAACGCGGATTCGATGATTTGGTCGTAGCTACTTACGGACGGGGTTTTTATATTTTAGATGATATTTCGGCAGTGCGAGCGACGGCATCGCTCCAAGGCCAGACGGCAAGTCCGATGCCGTCGCTATTGCCCATCCGTCCTGCTTATCGCTTCCAAAACGTAGTAGCAGCCCACACCGAGCGCACCATGAGCGACGGCCAAAATCCACCTTATGGCGCGGGTATCAATATTTTTCTAAAAGATACAACGGCTCAAAACGCCAAAATCACGATTTTGAAAGACGGCAAACCAGTACGTGATCTCAGTGTTTCTAACAAACAAGGCATCAGCCGCATTTATTGGGACTTGCGCCACGAAGCCCCCGCTAAGGCCGTTATTCGCACCACACCACCCGACAAACCTTGGGTGCAATTTGACAAAGACAGCACCCGCCGCTTGGTGACCTGGGACTTGGACTTGATGGGTGGACTGCTTGGCCCCAAAGCCGCGCCAGGTAAATACACCGCCAAACTGACAACCGACAAAGGGGAGCAAACTCAAGAGTTTGAGGTGTTGAAAGACCCGCATACCAAAGGCACACAAGCCGATATTGAAGAACAAGTAGCGTTCAGCCTCCAAATCCGCGACGCACTCAACCAATCCGTAAAACTCATCAACGAGTTGGAAGTCATCCGTCAAAAGCTCAATCCCCTCTTGGGAGGGGTTGCCGAAGGCGGGGGTGGGTCTGCGCTCCCCTCTCCTAAAAAAAGGAGAGGGGCTGGGGGTGAGGTGGATTTGTCGGCTTTACACCAAGCCGCTACCAATGTTTCTGCCCAACTCTACGACATCCACCTCACGGGTGCCCGCGAAGACGCTTTCCGCAATCCGATGCAGGTCTATGAGCGATTGTTGTCGTTGGCAAGCGATGCTGGCACCAACGGCTCGGATTTCAAGCCTACCAATCAGCAGCGCGAAGTATTTGCAGTTTTGAACGAGCGTTTGCAAAAAGCCCAACAGCAATTCGACAACACCGTCAAACCCCAATGGCTCAAACTCAATCCAACGCCTACCGCCAAAAAAGCAGGAAGTGTGGGAGGCGCGAAGTAAGCCGTAGTTGATGCAAGAATTATTTTAAACAAAACCGCAAAAAGACTAAACATTTTGGGAAATTTGCCCCTTAATATTTTTACAACAAAAGCCGTAAATTAACCTAAAAG